>JALYNC010000102.1 GCA_030773415.1 Actinomycetota bacterium | reverse complement strand
GCCTGCCGGCCACGTCGGTCCAGCATCTGCGCGATGCCATTGCCGGTGAGCGGGCCTCGGCCCTTCTCCGCAAGCCAGAGTTCTGGGCGAGCGGCTTGGCGATCTAGCGCTCGGACCCGTAGCCATCGACGTAGTGCGGTCGCCGTGGCGTCGCCGAAGGGCAGCGCGCGCGCCCGGCTACCCTTGCCGAGGCAGTGCGCCACGCCCTGATCGAAATCAACGTCCTCCAGTTGCAAGCCGGCGATCTCTGCGCGCCGTCCGCCGGTATCGATCAGCATGCGGATGATCGCCGTGTCCCTCCGCGCGGTGAAATCCCGGCCAGCACATGCTTGGAGGATCCGGCGAAGCTCATCGTCACGGAGGACCGGTGCTCATCGTCACGGAGGACCGGTACGGGCTGCTCCGGGACGATCGGCGGCCGCAGCCCCGCCATGGGCGACGCTGCCAAACCCTCCTCCTCGGCAAGCCAGGAACAGAACTGCTGGAGCGCGCGGAACGTCAGGTTCACCGTGCTGGGCTTGCGTTGCTGAGCGAAGTCCGCCAGAAAGTCGCGTACGTGCCGCTTGGTCAGATCGCCTGTCTGAGCGGTGTGCCAGATCTTCGAACACGCCGACCATGGCGTCTTGCCTGGTCAGCGGCCTGGGTGGGCACGGCTGGGTTCGAACCAGCGACATCCCGCTTGTAAGGCGGGCGCTCTCCCGCTGAGCTACGCGCCCCGGTACCTGCGGCGCAGTCTACGGACCGGCGGGTTCGAGCCTCCAGCCCACGCCGCAACGCGACAGGCCCGCCGCCCTTGCCCGGGTCGCCCGTCCGTGCGACACTGTTCGCATGACCGCCCGCTTAATGCTGACCGCCCGCAGGCACGTCGACCTGCAGCGCGTGTCAAGCGCGGTCTGTCGGCCCTACTAGCCCGGGCCGCCCGAGAGCGCGAACTGTCGCGCGAATATCCTCCCAGCCGCCCGGCCTGTAACTCCGCCCGCGCCACGACGGAAGGCCGCACGTGCCCGCCTGCTCCTCCCCTGCTGACTCCTTCCTGCTCGAGGTCAATGGCGAGTCCGGCGCTGGTTCCGACCCGCTGCAGTCCATGGCTGAGCAGGCCGGCCGCGATCTCGAGAATGCGTCACCGCAGGAGATCCTCACCTGGGCCATCGAGACGTTCGGGAACCAGTTCGCCATCGCGTCATCCATGGCCGAAGCCGTCCTGATCGACATGGCCGCGAAGATTCGCCCGAACGTGCCCGTGGTCTTCCTCGACACCGGCTACCACTTCGCGGAGACGATCGGCACGCGGGACGCCGTCGCCGCCACCTACGGCGTGAAGCTGCTTTCGATCACACCGGTCCGCAGCGTCGCTGAGCAGGACGCCCAGTACGGGCCCAAGCTCTACGAGACCAACCCCGACCTGTGCTGCGCCCTGCGCAAGGTCGAGCCGCTCGAGCGCGGCCTGGCGCCATACCTGGCCTGGGCCAGCGGCATCCGACGGGACGAGACGGCGAACCGCCGCCACGTACCGGTCGTGGGCTGGGACGCCAAGCGCGGCAAGGTCAAGGTCAACCCGCTGGCGAACTGGACGCAGCAGCAGGTGGACGACTACGTCCGCGAGAACAACGTGCTGGTGAACCCGCTGGTCAGCGAGGGCTACCCCTCCGTGGGCTGCGGACCGTGCACCCGCCGGGTCGCTCCGGGCGAGGACCCGCGCAGCGGCCGATGGGCCGGCACCGGCAAGACCGAGTGCGGTCTCCACACCTGATCGGTCTGCCACCTCAACGGATGGCCTAGGCCACCCTGAACTAGACCACGGTCAGCTTGAGGTTGATGGTCAGCGCGCTGATCTGATCGCGCAGGATTGTGGCACCGCGCAGGTCCACCTGCATTCCCTGCACAACCCGCTGCATCCGAGATGCCCGCCATGGCGCAACGCGAGCGGTGGCGGGACAAGCCGGGATCACAGCGAGTCGAGCGCTTCCCGGTAGGCGGCGGTGTCCCGGGCGGTCGGCAGGGGCGTGCGGACGCTCCAGCGGACGAGGCCGTCCCGGTCGATCAGGAACGTGGCTCTGCGGGCGGTGCCGGCGACGTCGTCGAAGGCCCCGTACGACTGCGCCACCGCACCGTGCGGCCAGAAGTCACTGAGCATCGGGAAGTGCAGTCCCTCTTGCTCCGCGAACACGCGCTGGGCCATCACACTGTCCACCGAGATCGCCAGAACCTGCACGCACTCGTTCTGGAAGTGCTCGAGGTCGTCCTGGATGGCGCGCAGTTCACCGCCGCAGACGCGCGTGAACGCGAACGGGTAGAACACCAGCAGAACGTGGCGACGGCCGTGGAAGTCCGACAGCCGCACCGGCGCCAGGTTCGCGTCCGGCAGCTCGAACAGCGGTGCCGGACGGCCTTCCTCCAGCACGACGGGCTCGGATCTCAGCGCCGGGCACCTCTGGACACCAGGCGCGCGCCCGACCACTCCGCGGCGGCGTTGATGCTGCGGGTCTGCGTGAGTCCGGCGGTCTGTGCGGCCTCGGCGATGTCGCTCGGCTCGACGTGGCCGTCCCGGCCGGCCTTGGGGGTGAGCACCCAGATCGCCCCGCCCGCGGTCAGCGGAGTGAGAGCGTCGACGAGGGCGTCGACGAGATCACCGTCGTCCTCCCGCCACCACAGCAGCACCACGTCGACGACGCCGTCGTGGTCCGCCTCGACGAAGTCGGCCTCGACCGTGTCCATCACCGACTGGCGCAGCTCTTCGTCCGCATCGTCGTCGTACCCGAGCTCCTGAACGACGGCTCCCGGCGCGATGCCGAGCTTGCCCGCCCCGCTGCGCTGCCCCTCTGCGGGGCCCGCGGTCGCGCTCACCGGTACTACCTCCTCGATCGGGCCGGACGGACATCCACCGCCCACCGGCTAGGCGCCGGTTGCGTCAGTATCGCTGCAAAACCGCCGGACGTCATCAGACGCGCGCTCCGATCATGCCGCCCGGCACGCCGGCGCTGAATTTCAGCCCGACAGGAAACTGAGCCGGACGTTGCGGGCACGGTTGTCGCGGTTGGTATCGACGAGCACCACGCTCTGCCACGTACCCAGAGCGGGACTGCCCGACAGCACCGGAATCGTCAGCGAGGGAGAGATCAGGGCAGGCAGTACGTGATCCCGGCCATGCCCGAAAGAACCGTGCCGGTGTCGGTACTGGTCAACGGCGGGCAGCAGAGTGTCCAGAATGTGCGCCAGGTCGTCCTCGCTGCCCGAACCGGTCTCCAGCAGCGCGAGCCCGGCGGTGGCGTGCGGCGCGAACACCGACAACAGACCGTCGCCGCGCCCGTCGCAGAAATCGTTGACCTGCCGGGTGAGGTCGCTGACGAGCCGCTCGCCGGTGGCTACCTGCAGCACCACGGTCTCCACGTCAAATGCGCCTTCCGGTTGTTTCGACCGCAAACAGAGCACGCCGCGGCCCGTTGGCCGTCGTCCGGGACGCGTACCGGCTCGATCGGCACCGGCCCGACTGCGAGCCCGCGCACATGGGCTGAGCGCGATCCCTCACAATGGAGGCTCGCATACTTACGCGCGCGCACGGCGACACCCGGCCGTGCACGTCCCCATGTCGTTTTCACACCCAGGAGCCGGCGTGCCAGGAACCGACCGCTTCGTCGACACCGACGGAATGTCCAGCCAGATGCCTGACGTGGACCCGCAGGAGACGGCTGAATGGCTGGAGTCGCTCGACGCGGTGATCGCCGCCGGTGGCGAGACGCGGGCGCGCTACCTGATGCTCAAGATGCTGGAGCACGCCACCCACCGTCAGGTGGGCGTGCCGGCGCTGCGCAGCACCGACTACGTGAACACGATCTCCGCCGAGCACGAGCCGTACTTCCCCGGTGACGAGGCGCTGGAGCGCCGGATCCGCCGCTTCGTCCGCTGGAACGCGGCCGTCCTGGTGTCCCGGGCGAACCGTCCCGACGTCGGCGTCGGCGGTCACATCGCGTCCTTCGCCAGCGCGGCCAGCCTGTACGAGGTGGGCTTCAACCACTTCTTCCGCGGCAAGGACGACGGCGGCTCGGGCGACCAGATCTACATGCAGGGCCACGCCTCCCCCGGCATCTACGCCCGGGCCTTCCTCGAAGGCCGCCTCAGCGAGCAGCAGCTCGACAGCTTCCGGCAGGAGTCGCTGCCGACCGGCATCCCGTCGTACCCCCACCCCCGGTTGATGCCGGACTTCTGGGAGTTCCCCACCGTCTCCATGGGGCTGTCCCCCATCGCCTCGATCTACCAGGCCCGGTTCAACCGGTACCTGACGGCCAGAGGCATCACCGACACGTCCGACAGCCACGTATGGGCGTACATGGGCGACGGCGAGATGGACGAGCCGGAGTCGCTGGGCGCCATCGGTGTGGCGGCGCGGGAGAACCTCGACAATCTGACCTTCATCATCAACTGCAACCTGCAGCGCCTCGACGGCCCGGTGCGGGGCAACGGAAAGATCATCCAGGAGCTCGAGGGCTTCTTCCGGGGCGCCGGCTGGAATGTGATCAAGGTGGTCTGGGGCCGCGAGTGGGACGCGCTGCTGGCGAACGACCGGGCCGGGGCGCTGGTCCAGGCGCTCAACAGCACGCCGGACGGCCAGTTCCAGACCTACTCGATCGCCGAGGGGTCCTTCATCCGTGAGGACTTCTTCGGTCGCAACCCCGAACTGAGCAAGCTGGTGGAGCACCTGTCGGACGAGGAGCTGACCCGGCTCTCGCGGGGCGGGCACGACTACCGCAAGGTGTATGCCGCCTTCGCCGCCGCCCGGGCGCACACCGGTCAGCCGACGGTGATTTTGGCGCAGACGGTCAAGGGCTGGACGCTCGGCACCGACTTCGAGGCGCGCAACGCCAGCCACCAGATGAAGAAGCTCAACACCAACGACTTCAAGGCGTTCCGCGACCGGCTGCAGCTGCCGATCACCGACCGCGAGCTGGACAGCGGCCTGCCGCCGTACTACCACCCGGGGCCCAACTCCGAAGAAGTCCAGTACATGCAGGAGCAGCGCCGCAAGCTGCACGGCTACCTGCCCAAGCGGGTGCTTCGCGCCAAGCCGCTGCCGCAGCCGTCGGACGACATGTACGGCCAGCTGCTGAAGGGCTCGGGCAAGCAGGAGGTCGCCACCACCATGGCGTTCGTCCGGCTGCTGCGGGACCTGATGCGATCCAAGGAGATCGGCGCCCGCTTCGTTCCGGTCATTCCGGACGAGGCCCGTACCTTCGGAATGGACTCGCTGTTCCCGACGGCGAAGATTTACTCCCCGCACGGCCAGACGTACGACCCCGTCGACCGCGAGCTCGTGCTGTCCTACCGGGAGCACACCGAGGGCCAGATCCTGCACGAGGGCATCACGGAAGCCGGTTCCATGGCGTCGGTGATCGCGGCGGGGTCGGCGTACTCCACGCACGGCCAGCACATGATTCCGATCTACATGTTCTACTCGATGTTCGGCTTCCAGCGCACCGGCGACCAGATGTGGGCCATGGCCGACCAGCTCAGCCGTGGTTTCCTGCTGGGCGCAACCGCCGGGCGCACCACCCTGAACGGCGAGGGCCTGCAGCACGAGGACGGTCACTCGCTACTGCTGGCATCGACCAACCCGGCCTGCATCGCCTACGACCCGGCCTGGGCGTACGAGCTGGCGTACATCGTCAAGGACGGCCTTCGCCGGATGTACGGCGAGAACGCCGAGGACGTCTTCTACTACCTAACGATCTACAACGAGCCGAAGCAGCAGCCGGCCGCCCCGGCGATCGAAGGGCTCGAGCACAAGGTGCTGCGCGGGCTCTACCACTACGCCTCGTCGCCGATCGCCGACCAGGGGCGGCCAGCGGCCCAGATTCTGACCAGCGGCACCGCGATCCACTGGGCTCTCGGAGCGCAGCAGTTGCTCGCCGAGGACTGGGGCATCGCCGCGGATGTCTGGTCGGCGACGTCGTGGAACGAGTTGCGTCGGGACGCCGTCGAGTGCGACGAGTGGAACCTGCTGCACCCCAGCGAGACGCCGCGGGTTCCCTATGTCACCGCTGAGCTGCAGGGGGCGCCGGGACCGTTCGTCGCGGTCAGCGACTGGATGCGGACCGTTCCGGACCAGATCTCCCGCTGGGTGCCCGGCGACTGGACGTCTCTCGGCACCGACGGCTTCGGCCAGTCGGACACCCGTCCGGCCCTGCGACGCCACTTCCACGTCGACAAGGAGTCCGTGACGCTGGCGGTGCTGACCTCGCTGGCGGCACGCGGCGACATCGACCGCTCCGTTCTGCAGCAGGCCGTCGACCGGTACCAGCTGCATGACGAGCGGGCCGTCGAGGCCGAGCTGGTCGAGCCCGGGTTGGAGGAAGGCTGAAGCAGTCACGGCGGGTCGTTCCAAGCGCAGACGGGTGGTCACCTCAGGAAGGTGACCGCCCGTCTGCGTGGCAACCGGGCGCTGCCCGCACTACCAGCGCCCGCGCCGCACGAACGCCACCAGCCAGATGGCGGCGCTGACGGCGATGCCGAAGTACACCAGCGTCAGCACCCAGGCAGCGGTGCTGACCGGACGCACCGGCTCACGAACTACGGCCGCCGCCGGACCAGCCGTCATCACGAGGAAAACCGGCAGCGCTGGAACCGCGAGCGCAACCGCGACCGATGAGCGGCAGCGGGCAAGGGCGGGGCGCCAACCGGAGCGAACGCCGCTTGGGCGGCGGATGGATGTCGAGATCACGTATCCCTCCAGGCAACACGCTATGTGCATGCGCCCCTTCATTGTGCAACCACGCGCCGCCCGCAGTAAGGAAAGCCGCGCGCAACACGCGGGGCGACACCGTCCGGGACGCCCGAATACCGGTATGACGGCCAGCTCTGTCGCCAGCCGTGTCGGTCCCGCTCCCGGTGGGTATCCGGACCGGCAACACCCAACGGTCGCGAGCACTGGAGGTCACCCGTGGAACGCGGCAGCGACAAGCACGGATTCCGCATGGACGACGGGCTGAAGGCCGAGACCGCGGGCATGATCCGCGCCGGCCGGGACACCCGGATCGAGGAGTGGAACTCGCCCGAGCCGTCCGGTGAGGACGAGCCCGATGTGGATATCACCCCCCACAGCACCCTGGTGGGCGGTCTTCCTCCGGGCCTCGAGGCCGATGACGTGGAGGGCCGGTCGGAGCTGGCGAGTTTCCTCGGGGCGTCGGTATGGCCGGCGCCGCGTGATCGACTGCTGGCCGTCGCGGCCGAGAACAACGCGCCGAGCCGCGTTCTTGAACTGTTGGAGGGGCTGCCCGCCGACGTCATGTACACCAACGTGAGCGAAGCGTGGACCGCGCTCGGTGGCCACGTGGAGTCCGGCCGGGACTGACAGCTCCCGGTTGTCCGGACAGAGAACCCTGATCGACGATCTTTCGAATACGCCCGCCGCGGCCCGGATCGCTAGGTAATGCTCCGGGCGGCGCTTCAGCTCCCCGGCGGCCGAGCCGACAGAGAGCTGGGAACGTATATCGGAGGTGGACCGTGCCTGGGCAGACTATGCCGGAGTGTTCGTCACTCGAGCAGCACCCGAATGCCCGCGAGATCCGGGGCATCACAGCGCAGCTGCCGCACATCAGTGACGACGAGCTCCGCCGGCTCGCCGACGCCTGGCACAACACTGTGCCGCTGGCCGACGCGCGTGCGGCAGCGCTGACCACCGACTCCCCACTGATCGTCGACGTGCTCGCCGCGTTCGAGTCGGTACAGGCGATCTTCGCCGATGACGTTCGCGGCGCCGACTTCACGTCGGTGGACCGGAACGCGGCGGTGGTGGCCCTCAAGGCGATTCGCGACGCGGTGGCCGCCGCTTACGCCCGGCCGATCATCGCCCCGGCCGAGCATGAGCTGCTTATGCGCGCCTGGCGTTCGGTGTTCCCGCACACCTCGCTGGTCCAGCCGGATCTCGGGCCCGCGGCCGCGACGGTCCGGGACGTGCTGGGCCTGATGGAGACACTGTCCGCCCGGTGCCACGACGTGAAGACCGCCGCGCTCTACGACCGCCTCGTCCAGACCGCCTGGGCCGTGGACGCCGACCTGCACGCCGGCGCACGGACGCAGACCTGGCAGGCCGCAATCCTGACGTCACGTCGCCGGATCTGGACCATGGTGCGACGCACCGGCTCCGAGGGCCTGTTCCGGAGCTGCCGCAGCTGCCCGCCGCAGCGCCGGACCCTCGACGACCGTCGCGTCCTCGAGCTCTGCCTCGACGCGGCGTGCGCCCTGCTCGTCACCGACGTGGTCGACGTTGTCCTCACCGAGATGCTGACCCTGCCGGTGTCGGCGCTCATCCCCGGGCAGCGCGCACCAATCGACTGACGGCTCAGCCCGCCCGCCTGGCCCACTCCAGCAGCCCCTCCACCGGCCGGATGTTGACCACCGTCGCGGGATCGACGCCGCAGGCCGCGGCCCGCTCACAGCCGAACGGCTGCCAGTCGAGCTGCCCCGGCGCATGCGCATCGGTGTCGATCGAGAACAGGCAGCCGGCTTCGACGGCCAGGCGCAACAGCCGCTTCGGCGGGTCCAGCCGCTCGGGTCGGCAGTTGATCTCCACCGCCACGCCGAAGCGGGCACACGCCGCGAACACCAGCTCGGCGTCGAACTCGGACTCCGGCCGCGTGCGACCCCGCCTGCCGTCCGACGTCACGTTCCGGCCGGTGCAGTGGCCCAGAATGTCCGTGTGCGGATTGGCGATGGCGCTGACCATCCGGCGGGTCATCTCCTCCCGCGGCATCCGCAATTTGGAGTGGACGCTCGCCACCACGACGTCGAGGCGGGCCAGCAGCTCCGGCTCCTGATCCAGTGAACCGTCCTCGAGGATGTCCACCTCGATGCCCGTGAGCAGCCGGAACGGCGCCAGCCGCTCGTTGATTTCGGCCACCACATCGAGCTGACGGCGCAGCCGCTCGGGAGACAGGCCGTTGGCGACCGTGAGCCGGGGCGAATGATCTGTCAGCACCATGTAGTCGTGCCCGAGCGCCCGGCCGGCCTCGGCCATCTCCAGGATGGGGCTGCCGCCGTCCGACCAGTCCGAGTGGGTGTGGCAGTCCCCGCGCAGGGCGGTGCGCAGGTCGGCGCCACCCTCCGCCACCGGCCGGCCGGCCGTCGCCTCCAGCCGGCGCAGATACACCGGCTCCTCACCCGCTAGCGCCTCGCCGATGGCCGTCGCCGTCACCTTGCCGATTCCGGGCAACTCCTGCACAGTGCCCGCCGCGGCCCGCCGCTCGAGCTCTCCCTCAGGCAGCGCTTCGATGGTGACGGCGGCCTTGCGGAAGGCGGCCACCCGGTACGTGGGCTCGTGCGCCCGCTCCAGCAGGAAAGCGATCCGCCGCAGCGCTGCCTGCGCCGCGGCGCTGCCGTCGGGTCCAGCGGTCATGAACCGGGACTGTATGCCCGTGCGCGGGCGTAGTGGCACGCTAGTGCGGTGTCCGCCGCCCCAGGCACTCCGCACGAGGCCGCCGATGCTCCACAGCCGGGAACCGTGCAGCCGGGAACCGTGCAGCCGGGAAGCGCGCAGCCGGGAACCGCGCGGCCGGGAAGCGCGCGGCCGGCTCGGCGGCGCTCGACCGGCCGGGGAGCTGCCTCGATCCGGCGGCTGGAGAACGCGACCGGCACGCTCGCCGCCCGCGCGGTCGCCGAGATGGACGAGACCCTGCCGTGGTTCCGCGCCATGCCCGCCGAGCAGCGGTCGTGGGTGGGCCTGGTGGCGCACGCCGGTATCGCCGCCTTCGTCCAGTGGCTCCGGACGGCCTCCACGGGAGCCGCCACCGAGGTCACTGAGGACGTGTTCGGGGCGGCGCCACGGGAGCTCACCCGCGCGATCAGCCTGCGCCAGACCGTCGAGCTGGCCCGGGTCACCATCGGCGTGGTCGAGGCCTCCGTCGGCGAACTGGCCGCGCCCGGCGAGGAAGCACTGCTGCACGAATCGGTCCTGCGGTACGCGCGCGAGGTGGCGTTCGCGGCTGCCGACGTCTACGCCCAGGCCGCCGAACAGCGCGGCGCGTGGGACGCGCGCCTGGAGGCACTGGTCGTGGACGCCCTGCTGCGCGGCGAGTCGGACGACGCACTGCGGTCGCGGGCGGCGGCGCTCGGCTGGGGTTCGCCGGCCTCGGTGTGCGTGCTGGTCGGCCGGCCGCTGGGGGACTCGCCGAATGTCTCGTTGGACGAGCTGCGGCGCACCGCGCGGGCGGAGGGCCTGGACGTGCTTGCAGCAGTTCATGGCGATCGGCTCGTCGTCGTGCTGGGAGCGGCGCTGAACGCCAGCACCGCGGCGCAGCGGATGCTGGGTGCGTTCGCCGCCGATCCGGTGGTGGTGGGACCGTCGGCACCGGACCTGTCCGGCGCCGCCCAGTCGGCGGCCGCGGCGCTGGCGGGTCTGCGGGCCGTAGTGGCCCGGCCGGACGCTCCCCGTCCGGTGCGCGCCGACGACCTGCTGCCCGAACGGGCGCTGGCCGGTGACCCGGAGGCCCGGCGCATTCTGGTGGAGGAGGTCTACAGACCACTGGTCGCCGGCGGCGGAGTGCTCCTCGAGACACTCGGCACCTACGTGGAGCATGCCGGCTCCCTCGAGGCGACCGCCCGGATGTTGTTCGTCCACCCCAATACCGTGCGATACCGCTTGCGAAAGGCAGCAGAGGTGACCGGCTACGCCGCCACGCATCCTCGCGAGGCGTTCACCTTGCAGGTGGCTCTGGTGCTTGGCCGACTCGAGGTCGACGACGCTGTCGGCGGACCGCTTCTGTAGCTTTGCTACAAAAGTCGGCGAACGACTTCGTGAGCGTCACGTGCGACGCCACGCCGGATTCAGGGGAAGGTAGTGCCCGTGCTCGCCATCCTCGCGCCCGGCCAGGGCGCCCAGACCCCAGGCTTTCTGACCCCCTGGCTGGACCTGCCGGGAGCCGCCGACTCGCTGCGCTGGTGGTCGGCCGTCACCGGCCTCGACCTGATCGCGCTGGGCACCACGGCCGACGCCGACACCATTCGTGACACGGCCGTCGCACAGCCACTACTGGTCGCCGCGGGCCTGGTCGCCGCGGGCGCCCTGCTCGACCCCGCCGACAGCGGCGAGTGGTCCGGTGCCGCCGTCGCGGCCGGGCACAGCGTCGGCGAGCTGACGGCCTCGGCCGTCGCCGGAGCGCTCAGCCCGGAGGTGGCCCTCGTGCTGGTGCGCGAGCGAGGCCGCGAGATGGCGCTGGCCGCCGGCCACGAGCAGACCGGCATGACCGCCATCCTCGGCGGCGACGAGGAGGCCGTGCTGGCCCGCCTGGCCGAACTCGGGCTGACGCCCGCCAACCGCAACGGTGCCGGGCAGATCGTCGCCGGGGGACGGGCGGACGCTCTCGCGGCGCTGGCCGCCGATCCGCCGGCGGGGGCCCGGCTGCGGCCGCTGTCCGTGGCCGGGGCTTTCCACACCGACTCCATGGCGCCCGCACAGCCCCGGCTGTCGGCACTCACCGCCCGCATGCCGGTGCAGGATCCGCGGCTGAAGCTGCTATCGAACCTGGACGGATCGCTGGTCTCGACGGGCAGCGATTTGATCAACCGCCTGGTGACCCAGATCGCGGCACCGGTGCGTTGGGACCTGTGCATGAAGACGCTCGGGCAGCTGGGGGTCACCGGCGTCGTCGAACTTCCGCCGGCCGGCACGCTGTCCGGCCTGGTCAAGCGCGGGCTGCCCGGTGTGCCCACCGTCGCGCTGAAGACCCCGGACGACCTCGAGGCCGCACGTCGGCTGCTGAGCGCCACTGGCGAGCAGGGCGCCGCCGAGCCGACCCCGGCATGGCGGGTGGTGGTGGCGCCGCTCGCCGGCACGTTCCGCGCGACGACGGCCCGCCCCGGTGACCGGCTGTCCGCCGGTGACAGCGTCGGCACGGTGATGGCGCGCCGCAAGGAGGAGCCGGTGACCGCGCCCTACGGCGGCGTGGTGGTGGAGTGGCTCGCCGAGGACGGCGATCCGGTCGGTCCAGGGCAGCCGCTGGTCCGGCTGCATCCCGAGGCGGTACCGGCGTGACGAAGCTGTCGTTGCCCCCCACCGTCGGCGGAGCGCGCATCCTCGGGGTCGGCGATTACCGGCCGTCCCGGGTGCTGACCAACGACGAGATCTCCACCATGGTGGAGACGTCCGACTCCTGGATCCGCGAGCGCACCGGCATCGCACGGCGGCGGATCGCGGCCCCGGACGAGTCGGTCGCCGACATGGCGACCGCCGCTGCCGGAAAGGCGCTGGCCGCCGCGGGCCTGCAGGCGGCCGACATCGACCTGATCCTGGTGGCCACCTGCTCCGTGATGGAGCGGATGCCGGCGGTGGCTCCCACCGTGGCGCACCGGCTGGGGACGTCCAGCCCCGGCGCCATCGACCTGAACGCGGCGTGCGCCGGTTTCAGCTACGCGATCTCGCAGGCGGCGGACGCCATTCGGGCCGGCAGCGCCCGCAACGTGCTCGCCATCGGCGCGGAGAAGCTGAGCGACTTCGTCGACTGGTCGGACCGCGGGACGTGCATCCTGTTCGCCGACGGGGCCGGCGCCGCAGTGGTCGGCCCGGCGGAGAACCCGCAGATCGGGCCGGTCGTCTGGGGCAGCGAAGGGGCCCGTGGCCAGCTGATCACCATCGACACCGAGTCCAACTTCCTCAAGATGGACGGGCAGGCGGTCTTCCGCTGGGCCACGACGGCGCTGGCTCCGGTGGCCCGCGAGGCCTGCGCCCGGGCCGGAATCGCTCCGGCGGAGCTGCGCGTGCTGGTCCCCCACCAGGCCAACCTGCGGATCATCGACGCGCTGGTGCGCTCGCTCAAGCTGACCGACGTCGTCGTGGCCCGCGACGTCGTCGAGTCGGGGAACACCTCGGCCGCCTCGATCCCCCTCGGCCTGACCGCACTGGTGGAGAGCGGCGAGGTGCGCAGCGGCGATCCGGCACTGCTGCTCGGTTTCGGCGCCGGCCTCACCTACGCCGCCCAGGTGGTGCTGTGTCCATGACCCGTATGACGTTCATGGCAGTCAGCCCGCCCCCGAACAGCCGCTGTGGCACTGCAGCGGCGTCCGCCGTACCCCTATCGAAGGAGAGCAACTGATGTCCGAGTCTGAGATTCTCGCCGGCCTGGCCGAGATCCTGAACGAAGTCGCCGGCGTGGTGCCCGAGAACGTGACTCCGGAGAAGACCTTCATCGACGACCTCGACGTCGACTCACTGTCCATGGTCGAGGTCGTCGTCGCGGCCGAGGAGCGCTTCAACGTGCGCATTCCGGACGACGACGTGAAGAACCTCAGGACCGTCGGCGACGCCGTGAACTACATCAAGTCGGCAGGTGTACCAGCGTGACCCGAGTGAACCAGGACGCCGTCGTCGTCACCGGCCTCGGCGCCACCACGCCGATCGGCGGCGACGTGCCGACGACCTGGGAGGCGCTGCTCGCCGGCTCGACCGGCGCGCAGCTCCTCACCGATCCGTGGACCAACGGTCTACCGGTGCGCCTGGCCGCACCTGTAGCCGTCGACCCCGCAGAGGTGCTCGACCGGGTCGAGGCCCGGCGCCTCGACCGGTCGCAGCAGCTCGCTCTCGTCGCCGCGCGGGAGGCATGGGCCGATGCCGGTAAGCCGGAGGTCGAACCCGAGCGCCTCGCCGTGGTGCTGGCCTCGGGCATCGGCGGCGTGCTCACGCTGCTCAACTCCTACGACACCCTCAAGGAGCGGGGCGCCCGGCGGGTGTCGCCGCACACCGTCCCCATGCTGATGCCGAACGGGCCGGCCGCCACCGTCGGGCTCGAGCTCGGCGCGCGGGCGGGCGTCCACACGCCGGTGTCCGCATGCGCCTCGGGCGCGGAGGCCATCGCCCTCGGCCTGGACATCCTGCGGCTGAACCGGGCCGATGTGGTCGTCGTCGGAGGCACCGAGGCGTCGATCCACCCGCTGCCGCTGGCAGGCTTCGCCGCGATGCGGGCGCTGTCCCTGCGCGAGGACGAGCCGGCGGCGGCGTCCCGCCCCTACGACAAGGGCCGGGACGGATTCGTCATGGCCGAGGGCGCCGGCGTGCTGGTACTCGAGCGCGCGACGGCGGCGAAGGCGCGTGGCGCGAAGATTTACGCGGAGGTCGCCGGCGCGGGCATCACCTCCGACGCCTACCACGTGGCCGCCCCGGACCCCGTCGGTGCCGGAGCGGTACGTGCCATGCAGCGGGCGATCGAGGACGCCGAGCTGAGCGTGTCCGACATCGTGCACCTGAATGCCCACGCGACGTCCACGCCGGTCGGAGACGTCGCCGAGGCTCAAGCGATCCGCACGGTGCTGGGCAATGCGGTCTCCTCGGTCGCCGTCTCGGCCACCAAGTCACAGACCGGCCACCTGCTGGGAGCCGCCGGTGCCGTCGAGGCGATCATCACCGCGCTGGCGCTGCAGCGCAAGACTGCTCCTCCCACGCGCAACCTGGACGACCTCGACGACGAGGTGCAGCTCGACGTCGTCCACATCGATCCCCGACCGTTGCCCGACGGTGCGGCCCTGTCGAACTCGTTCGGCTTCGGCGGCCACAACGTCGCGCTCGTCCTCAGGAGCGCTTCGTGACCGTGACATCCGACCGCGCCGGCACCCCGTCCACCGCGGACGAGGTGGTGGTGTCTCTGGATCCGCGCAGTCCCCAGGTGCGGCTCCAGGCGCTGCTCGACCCGGGTACCTTCCGCGACCTCGACTCGGTCACGCGCAGCGGCGCGGTGGCCGGCCGGGGCACGATCGCCGGATCGCCGGTCGTCGTCTTCGCCAGTGATCCGACCGTCCAGGGCGGCGCCATGGGTAGCGACGGTTGCGACTCCATCGTGGCCGCGTACGACGCGGCTGTCGCCGAGCGGCTGCCGATCGTCGGGCTGTGGCACTCCGGGGGCGCCAGATTGCGCGAGGGCGTCGACTCCCTGGACGCCGTCGGCCGGGTTTTCGCGGCCATGACGCGCGCCTCCGGGAAGGTGCCGCAGATCTCCGTCGTGCTCGGCCCCGCCGCCGGTGGCGCCGCCTACGGCCCGGCACTGACCGACGTCGTGATCCTGGGCCCGGATGGGCGCGTGTTCGTCACCGGCCCGGAGGTCGTGCGGTCGGTGACTGGGGAGGACGTGGACGCGCTGCGCCTGGGCGGTCCGGAGCCGCACGGACGGCGTAGCGGTGTGGTGCACGTCGTTGCCGACAGCGAGGCGGACGCCATCGCCAGTGCCCGCCAGATGACCACGCTCCTCGCCCAGCAGGGAACGTTCGGCGACGCCGCGGTCGAGGACCGCGACCTGTCGGACCTGCTGCCGGACAACCCGAAGCGGGCGTACGACGTCCACCCGCTGATCGTGGGCCTGCTGGACGAGCCCGGCGTGGAGCTGCACGCCAAGTGGGCACCCAACCTGGTCACGGTCCTCGGGCGCATGGCCGGTCGCACGGTTGGCGTCATCGCCAACAATCCGATGCGCCTCGGTGGCTGCCTGGACGCGACCAGCGCCGAGAAGGCCGCCCGTTTCGTGCGCATGTGCGACGCGCTCGGCGTTCCCCTGGTGGTCGTCACGGACGTCCCCGGTTACCTGCCCGGAGTCGGACAGGAGTGGGACGGTGTGGTGCGCCGCGGCGCGAAGCTGCTGCACGCGTTCGCCGAGGCCAGCGTTCCCCGGGTCACGCTGGTGACCCGGAAGGCGTACGGCGGCGCCTACATCGCCATGAACTCCCGGTCACTCGGCGCCACTCGGGTCTTCGCGTGGCCCACCGCCGAGGTCGCGGTGATGGGCGCCGTGGCGGCGGTTCGCATCCTGCACCGCCGGCGGCTGGCGGAGGTGCCGGAGGAGAGCCGCGCCGCGCTGGAGCAGGAGCTTGCGGCCGAGCACGAGACGCTCGCCGGCGGCCTGCAGCGCGCCATCGATCTCGGCGTGGTGGACGAGGTAGTCGAGCCGGCCAAGACGCGGACCGCCATCGTGGCTGCGCTCGAAGCGGCCCCACCCCTGCGCGGCGAGCACGGCAACATCCCGCTCTGAGCAGCGCGAGCAGCGCCCGGTGGTGGTACCGCTCAGACCACCCGGGTGAGCCGGACGGGCGCGTTGTCGCCGGCGTACCGGTAGGGCTCCAGTTCGTCGTCCCAGGGCGTACCCAGGGCGGCGTTCAGGGCCGCGCGCACGTCGCCGCTTGCGCCCAGCAGGGCTCGCAACCTGTCCTCCCGGACCAGCACGTCGCCGTTGGCGCTCATCACCGCTGAGAACAGCCCGAGCGACGGCGTGTAGCTGTAGCGGACGCCGTCGCATCCGGGGGCCGGCTCTTCGGTCATCTCGAACCGCAGCGGCGACCAGCCCTGAAGCATCGACGCGAGCCGCCCGGCCGTGCCGGCGGGGCCGGACCAGGCGAGCTCCGACCGCAATGTTCCGGGAGCAGCCGGCTGCGGGCTCCACTGCAGGTCGATGCGCACGCCCAGGGCCCGCGATGCCGCCCAGCTGACATGTGGGCAAATCGCGGGCAGGCAGGAGTGGACGTGCAGTACGCCACGAGCGGTCACCGGAGCCTCCTTGGTTGAGGTGCGCCTTCCCCGACGTCCTCCACCAGAGCTCCGGCCCGCCATGCGCCACGGCCGTCTCCGACGTCCATTCTGCCCCAGCATTCACAGCAGTAACAGCCCCCGGCCGGGACAGGTGCTGCATGGAGGGCACGGCAGCCACCTGGCCCCCGCCTCCATGGTGCGGACACGAATCCGTATCGGATGGTCACGACTGCGGCTCGGGGTCGTCTTTGCGGGCGAAAAGTCGTCATTGTGGTCGCATGCACCGTCCGTTCCTTGCCGGGATCAGCGCTGTCCTGGTGACCGCCGGCTGCGCCGGCGGCTCCGGGAATTCGCGGCCGGCCGCCGAACCGGCGTCCCCGGCCTCCCCCTCCAGCGCGGTGTCAGCCGGCCCCTCGACGCCGGCTCCCCTACCGTCGTCGTCGCCCGGCACCGTCCCGGCGGAGGACGTGCGAGCAGACAGCGGTCCCTCGGGGGCCACGTTTCGGGCGGACACCAGAGCGGACGTCGAGGAGACCACTGGGAACGGCCTGTCCGTGACCGACGTGCGGGTCGGCAACCATGCCGGTTTCGACCGGGTGGTGTGGGAGTTCGGCGGCACCGGCCGCCCGGGTTGGAACGTGCGCTATACCGATGACCCACGCCGGCAGGGGTCCGGTGACCCCGTCGACCTGGCCGGCGGCGCCACGCTCGAGGTCTACCTCACCGGCGTGGGCTACCCGACGGACACCGGTGTGAAGGAGTACGGCGGCCCCCGCCGGTTCGTCACGGGAGGCACCGCTGCGGTGACCGAGGTGGCCATCGGGGGGGTCTTCGAGGGCAGGTTCGATGCCTTCGTCGGCGTCGAGGACGAGGCGCCGTTCCGGGTGTACCGGCTGGACGCCCCGGCTCGGGTGGTGCTGGAGATCCGAACGTAGCTCCGCGACGACTCCAGCGGGAAGACGCCGTGTCTGGCGCCGGGTGTGCATGCCTGCCTCGCGTGGTATACCTGGGACCGGTTCGGCAGCGAGCCCCTGTACCGATCGGCGACTGGTTCTCACGGCGCTAGCGGTCCTCAGGAAGGCGACACGTGTCCCAATCAAGATCAGCGCTCCTGCACGTAGTGGAGCGGCTCACGCAGGAGTACGAGGGCGTGGTGACCGCCGGCACAGTGATGCGTTGCGTTGCCGGCTGCCTGGACGATCTGCAGGGAAGCGGCCTTGACGGTGGCCTGCCCGAAGCGGTCGAGCGGCTGGCCCGCGTACGCCTCGAGCAGAGCGCCCGCGTCTACGCCTGAGTTGATCCCGCACTGATCCCCGCTGGAAATTTCGGCGGAAGCCGGACAGCAGGGCGTGCACGTCGGGGTTCGTACCTGTTCGGCTAACTACGTCTGCGGCTTCATCTTCCAGCGCAGGCAGGACGGTCGGTAGGCACCTTCGGGAGTGGGCCAGCGGCCGCAGCGCCGATCGCCATGGCGTTCGACGCTGGGGCTCGCCACGCCGTGCTCCGCCACCGCGCTCACGGCCCAATTCCGGGCCGCTAGACCTCGGGTCGTCTTGCTCCATTCGGGGCAACTTCCCCGGTGATCTGGTTGGCCATCAGGCAGGGGGGCACATCCGGGCTGTCACTGCACGTAGTCGGATAAGGTCAGAGCGTGATCGTGAACAATGGATTGCCAGCACTCGATCTCCTTGCCGGGATGCAGCGGTCGGCCGCGGGTTTCGCGGTGCTGGACGCGTCGGGCCGGTTCCGCTACGTCAACCAGGCGATCTGCGACATGTTCGGCCGCTCAGCCGGCGACATGCGGAGCTCCCGGCTGTCGGATCTGACACACCCGGGCGATATGGAGGGCCACCTCTCGGTACTCCAGTCCCTTGTCGACGGATCCGTCGAGCAGTCGATCACGGAGCGACGTTACGTCCGCCCCGACGCCTCCGATGTCTGGGTGAAGCTGATCGCGGTGGGCGTTCCGGGCGCCGAGCCGAACGTGTTCCTCACCGCCGTCGACATCACCGACCAGCAGCGGGAGTGGAGTGTGCTGGCGCACCGGGCGGCGCACGACGAGCTCAGCGGGCTGCCCGCCCGTGGCCTGTTTCTGGAGGTGCTCACCGTGGCCACCCGCCGGCTCAGCCGGCGTGAGCAGGACAGCGTCATCGTGGGCTTTCTCGACCTGGACGGGCTGAAGCAGGTCAACGACACCTACGGCCACAGCACCGGCGATGAGCTGATCGCCGCCGTGGTGGCACGCATGCGCAACGCGACGCGTCCGGGCGACGTGCTGGCCCGGGTAGGCGGAGACGAGTTCACGGTCCTGTTCGACGACCTGAACTCCCTGGACGCGGCGTACGTCGTCGCCGACCGGTTGACCCAGGCGATGAACAAGCCGTTCGAGCTGTCCGTGGGCCCGGTCCGGGTCTCTGTCAGCATGGGTCTGGCCGCCGCCTCCGACGCGGACGTCCCGCCCGAGATGCTGGTGTCGCAGGCCGACGTGGCGATGTACGCGGCGAAGCTGCGCGGCGGCAACCGGGTGGAGATCTTCGACGAGCGAGCGTACGCGACCCGCCTGGAGCGCCAGCGGCTGGAGAACGATCTGCGGTCCGCACTGGACGTCGGGGAGCTGGCGCTCGCCTACCAGCCGATCCTGGACCTGCGCAACGGCACCGTGCGGGGCGTGGAGGCACTGCTGCGGTGGCATCACCCGGAGCACGGATTTCTGTCCGCCGCGGAGTTCATCGATGTCGCGGAGCACTCCGGGTTGATCATCCCGATCGGCCGGTGGGTGATCGGGGAAGCGTGCGCCCAGCTGGCCCGGTGGGACGTCGAGCTGGGCGAAGCCTCACCGCGCACCGTCTACATCAACGTCGGCGCCCGGCAACTGGAGGCCAGCGACGTCATCGGCGACGTCATGCGGGCGATGCACAGCACGGGCATCACCGCGGATCGGATCTGTCTGGAGATCACCGAGACGGAGGCGCTGCACGATCCGGAGACGGCGGCGCTCGCTTTCCGCGCCGCCACGGAGCTCGGAGTCGACCTGGCGATCGACGACTTCGGCACCGGCTACGCCTCGTTGAGCCGGCTGACCGAGATTCCGGCGCGGACCATCAAGCTGGACTCGTCCTTCGTCCGGGAGGTGCGTCAGCGCCGCCAGGCCGCGGCCGTGATCTCCGCGACGCTGCTGCTCGCCCACAATCTCCGCCAGGACGTCATCGCCGAGGGACTGGAACACCTGGCTGACGTGGACGCCATCCGCGAGATGGGCTGCGAGTACGGGCAGGGCTACGAGCTGTCCCGGCCGCTGAGCCCGTCCGCGCTGAGCGATTGGATCCAGGGCCGCCATGCGCTACCGGCGGCGATCGGGTTGACGTGATCACCAACGAAATAGGCGGACGCTGAAGACGAAGGGGCGGGAAGGCCGATGTCCCGCCCCTTCACTGTGCCGCTGTGAGATCCGGGACCTCGGACGGCGTCATCTACTCGATCAGATGGTGCGCCCGCCGCTACCGAGATCCTCGGCGCTCTCGACGGTCTCCGGGCTCTCGAACCCGATGGGGGCGGCCACCGGGGTCGGCGGCTCCTCGATGCTGGTCGGGTACGCGTCGCTCGATCCGGCGATCAGCGTGGTCTCGGTGCCGGTGGTCTCCGTCGGGTACGAGGTGCCCGTCGTCTCCGTCGAGAAGGAGGTGCCGGACTCCTGCTCGGACTCACCCGAACCGGAGCGGCCCTTCATGGTGCCGGCCGCTGCCACGCCGGCGACGGCCGCCGCCGCCCCCGCAGCCACGGTCTTGGCCGACAGGCCGGCCTTGCCGCTGTCTCCCTGGGAGGCCGCTGCATCCTGGACGCCGGGCGTGCCGACGCCCATGCCCTCGTTCACCCCGCCGCGCCAGGCACCGGTCTCCATGCCGCGGCCTTCGATGAAGGACTTGAACTTCTCGAGGTCAGCCTGGGCGCGCTTCGCGACGATGTCGAGCTTGTCGCCGGCATTCTCGATCAGCCCCTCGGGCTCGTACTCCAGGTGCAGCGCCACCGAGGTGGACGTCGGGCCCATGGAGGTGAAGTAAACGGCGCCCGCGTTTGTGGCACCGGACGTGGCCGCCCAGGCGATCTTCTCGTTCGGGATCTGCTCGAGGATGGTGGCTTCCCACTCGCGCTTGACGCCGGCAATCTCGGCTACCCAGTGCAGGCGCCGGTCATCTAGCTGCGTGACCGAGGAGATGCCACCCATGAACTGGGGGAACTCCTCAAACTGGGTCCACTGGTTGTACGCGGCATCGATTGGAACGTCGACGGTGATGGACTTATCAACCTTGGTGGTCATGCGCTCTCCTTCTCCTTCGTCCGGAGGACGTCGTCGCCCAACGTGAAGTGTTCGAGCGATTCCCTACCCAGCACTACGTGGCCGACCCATCCGGGGCGCGCGGTTCCACCCGGACGGAATCCGCAGGCGCCGCACCGGTGAGCCCAGGCGCTGGGCGTGCGGGACACTTGCCGAACTGCCCCGACGTTCCTCGAAGGATGCCGTGACCGTGCCCAGATTCGCCCTCGCCGTTGGAGCCCTGCTGATCGTCGTCGGGGTGTCGGCGTACACGCTGTCGATGCCTGGGGCGAGCCCGACCGCACTGATCCCCGCCGTGCTGGGGGCGCTGCTCGGGGCCGCCGGAGTCGTCGGACTGCGCGGCGGTACGGCGCGCAAGCACGCCATGCATGCTGCGGCGGCCGTGGCGCTGCTGGGGGTGCTGGGATCACTGGGGCAGCTGGTGGCCCAGCCCGCCTCCGGCTCGGAGCATGCGGACGTGGCGCGCACCGCCGGCATGGCGAATCTGCTGCTGTGCGGAGCGTTTCTTGTCGTGGCCGTTCGGTCGTTCGTCGCCGCGCGGCGTAGTCGGACCTGAGAGCGACCGTCGGGCCGCTCCCGCTTCCCCGACCGGATCGGTGCGCCGTCGCCGTTGCGGGTGAGCATGCCGCCGACGAGCAACCCAGTGTGAGCCACCCGTCGATTCGTGGAATGGCACCCGCGCGCCACGCTGTTTCGCTTGAGATGCGCATCGACATCTGGTCCGACATCGTCTGCCCGTGGTGCGCCATCGGGAAGGCGCACCTGGAGTCCGCCCTAAGGCGGTTCGAGCACGCCGAGCAGGTGCAGGTCGTGTGGCGCAGCTTCGAACTCGATCCGGGAGCACCCGCGCTACGGGAAGGCCAGTACGCGGATCTGCTCGCCGGCAAGTACGGGACCAGCCGAAGGGGCGCCGAGGCGATGATCGACAACATGACCAGCCGTGCGGCGATGGTCGGGCTGGACTTCCACTTCGAGCGCATCAGGCCGGGGAACTCCTTCGACGCCCACCGGCTCGTGCATCTCGGCGCCGCCCGAGGTCTGCAAGGTCCGGTGAAGAACCGGTTGCTGACCGCCTACCTCAGTGAAGGCGCGGCGATCGGGCACCGGGAGACGCTCGCTCGCCTGGGGACCGAGGCGGGGCTCGAGCCGGCCGACGTCCGGAGCGTGCTGACGTCGGGCGCCTACGCCGACGCCGTCCGTGCCGACGAGGCCGAGGCGGCCCGCTTGCAGATCACCGGAGTGCCGTTCTTCGTCATCGACGGGCGCTACGCGATTCCGGGGGCGCAGCCGCCGGACGTCATGCTCGCCACGCTCGAGCGCGCCTGGGGCGACGGGGCCCGGCTGGTGACCGTCGCCGGCGACGGTCAGGCATGCGGACCGGACGGGTGCACCCCGGAAGCCGGCCAGGCATGAGCGCCGCCGACGAGGGCTTCGCGTACGTCGCGCTGGGTGACTCGATCTCCATCGATGTGTACGCGGGCGGTCCCGGCCGTGGCGGCGCCAGCCTGCTGGCACGGAACCGGGACGACGACTTCCCGGAGTGGGCGGGTCGGGATTTGAGCGCGGCAGCCGCGCCCGTCCAGCTGCATCTGCTGGCCACGGACGGCGGAACGACCAGCACGCTCCTGCAACACCAGCTTCCGCAGTTGCAGGCCAGCGGCGTTCGCCCTCGCCTGGTAACGCTCACCATCGGCGGGAACGACGTCCTGCGTGCGTACGGCAACACCGCCGCGGCCTTGTCGGTGGTGTCGAGGGTCGGCCATGACGTCGCCGAGGCACTCGGCCGCGTGCGCTCGCTCCTGCACAGCGCCGAGGATCCGATCGTGCTCGGAACGGTGTACGACCCCAGCGACGGAACAGCCGACGCCCCCAGTGTCGGACTGCCGCCCTGGCCGGACCTGGTGATGGTGCTGGCGGAGCTGAACGCGGAGTTGCGCCGACGAGCCGCCGAGGCCGGCGCCCGAGTAGCGGAGATCGCGGAGCACTTCGACGGTCACGGGCTGGCGGTGGGTAACCCGGGCCAGCAGCTGGCCAGGCCGGCCGACCGCCGGCTGTGGTACTGCAACGTCATCGAACCGAACGCCTGGGGAGCCAGCGGTGTGCGGGCCGCCTTCTGGGAGGCGGCGGCGTTTCAGCGGCCCAGTGAGCCGTAGCCGGATGGACTTGCGCGGGGCGACACTGCCTCGGCGCCTACGAGAGTAGGGGCCGGGTCCTTCCGCTCAGTCGCGCCTGCCATGCGGGCCGACAGGCATACGCCGCCGGTTGAAGGCCACTATGGGAACGGGCGCACGATCGGCAGCATCACAGTCTGATACGTCAGGCGACGGTTGCTGTGGCTTGTGTGATACAGCGGTCGGACGTGCTTGTCGACGCTGATTGGCTGCGGATCCATTCCGGCGGCGTACAGCCACTGCGGCACCAGACCCGAGCAGTCGGTGCCGTCCGCGGTGTTCCTGCCCCTACCCATACGGATTCGCGGCCGAGACACGTCCTGGCGTGTCCAATCATCGCCTCCGGTCCGCTGCGGCTTGTCAGCGGACAATGGAACGGTGACGCGCGCCTGGTAACGGTCCAGGCGGAGGTTGCGCCCGGTGTTCAGGGCAGTCCATGTGCGCGAATCCACCACTCCGTCGGCCGGCAGCCTTTGCTGCGCTGGAAGCGCTTGACCCTTCGTGGTGGTCGTCGAGTCCACCGTCTCCCAGGACGTCGAAGGCAACCCGAGCCTGCGCTGCACGATCTTCACTTTGACGCCGTTCATACCGGGTGTGAGCTTGAGGCTGCCCGCGTCGGCCCCCTTGCGGCAGTGCCCGTGACGGCCGGTGCGGAGTCGGTCACGCTCTTGAGCCGCCCCACTCGACGTGACGGCCCCCCGCGGCCCTTACGCCCTTCGACTACGACTCCGCACCGGATGGCCCAACATCACCGGCGCGAGCGCCGACACCTTCCGGGGACAGTGACCGGCAACAAGGAGAACGCGTGCGGCAGTGTCGTAGAGCTTACTCGGGAGCGGCCGGGCGCCGGGGAGCAATCGGCGCGATAGCGCTGGCTGTTCTCGTCGCGACCGCGCCCGGATCTACGGCTGGCGCAGTCAGTGTCGCTGATACGCCGGATCCGGCGACTCAGTTCGCAAAGGCGGGCTCGAACGTCAGCTCCCGCGAGATGACATGACTGCCATTCCGCGCTGTCATAACAGCACACCTACGTACAGCTGACTTTCGATGACGAAGGTAGCCCGTCACAGATCCGGAGTCTTGTCGGCACACTCAACCGCCACAACGTTCGGGGGACATTCTTCCTTACCGGCAGCTGGGCACGCGATAACGCGGGAATGATGCGCTACATCCGGAGTAATGGTCATCTCCTGGCGAACCATACTGCAAACCATGCCAAGCTGACGCAGATCTCCGATGCCGCGGTCTTGCGGGAGATCGACGGCGGCGTACCGGCCACCACAGCCCCCATGCTCCTGCGTCCGACCTTCGGCGCGGGAGCGATGTCGAAGCGGCTCGTTTCACTGGCCGCCGGAAAGGGCTACAAGATTTGCTTCTCGACTGTGGATTCGCGCGACTGGGAGGCACATTCCGCCCAGACCATTACCAGGCGCATCGTTGGCGGTGACTCGCGCAGTCCTCGCGCCGAAGCGGGTGGCGTGGTGCTGATGCACGCGCAGAGGCCCAACACCGCTGCTGCGCTGCCTTCGATCATCCAGGGCCTGCGCGCGCGGCCTGCAGCTCGAGCCGCGACCCGCGCCGACACGGTGACTTCTCTGCGGCAAGGCGTGTAGTCCCCGCACGGGCACTTCCCTCCGGGGCGAACCGAAGACCGCTCCCCGTCGGATCCGTGCAGGGGTGTCCAGGCGATCCTGGCGGTGCCCGCCGACAGCCCCGACGCCGAGGCATTTCTCGGGTTCGGCGGCGCCGGCGATGCGTCCTTTCCCCTGTTCGCGATCGTGTTCCTGGTGGCGCTCGGGATCGACTACAACATCTTCCTCATGAACGCGGGTCCGCGAGGAGGCGCAGCTCGTCGGCACCCGTGCCGGCACGCTTCGGGGGCTGGCGCTGGGCGGACGCACGTGGTGTCCCACGCCACTGGACCCGGCAGCTGAGCGCGCGCGACGGGGTAGCGGACAACCGGCAGGTTCGGACTTATTCACCCGATCGGCACCTTTGCCGAACGTGCGATCGGGCACACGGTGATCACGTAGTTTCGCGTTTTCCCGAAGGAGCGCCCCATGGATTCGCCGGAGATCGTCGTCGGGCTTGTCGTCCTGATCCTGCTCGCGCTGGCCTTGTTCCTGATCGTCTCGCGTATGCGCCGGCAGAAGGAAGAGCGCAAGCGCGAGCAGGCGCGTGCGCATCTGCAGGAGGCGCATATTCGCGAGACGCAGGCCAGGACCGAGCACGCTGCTGCCGAGGAGCAGGCCGCCCGCGCCCGGCGGGAGCAGGCAGAGGCCGAGGAGCGTGCCGCGGTCCAGCAGCGGGAGGCCTCCGAGCGGTCCGCTCGCGCCGCCGCTCAGCAGGCTGAGGCCAAGGGCCTGCAGGAGAAGGCTCGGGCGCTGGCGCCCGACCTCGTCGACGGACACGGCAACGACGACCATGACCCTTCGGCGCACATGCACCAGCGCACCTTCCGCGGCACCGACCAAGTCAGCGACGCCACGGGCACTGTCCGGCATAGTGGGAACGAGAGCCTCGGCCACCGGTCTGAGACCGACGCCTTCTCCCGCGAGACGCTGTCGCGGGGCACCGTGTCGCAGAAGCCGGTGTCGCAGGAGACGCGGACGCGTGAGGCCCTCGTCCGGGAGCCCATCGCCGACGACGGCTCGGGCAGGGGCGAGACCATCCACCTCGACCGGCACCCGGACGGTCCGGTGTACAGGGACGGGATCTCCGACCGCAACGTCAGCCGGCAGGACGAGACGGCCGGTCACACGTCCCGCTACGACCAGCCGGATCAGCCGCCCGCTCGCTGAAAGGCGGGCGGCTGACCGGACGGGCTACCTCGCTGCGGAGGTGGCGACTAGCTCACTCCGCGGCGAAGCCCGCCAGGAACGAAAGGTCGTCCGCCTGGTCGACGCGGTAGCCACCGGTGACCCCGGCGCATGCTGGGTTCATCGCGAAGGAGGTGACGGCCACCAGCGTGTAGCTGTCGGCCACGAATACCGGACCGCCGGAGTCGCCGTAGCAGGTGCCGCCGGTGGCGGCGTTGTTGGAGAACTGCGCGGCGATTCCGTTTCCGATTCCGCCGACACCGTTGAGGTTCACCAGTCGCAGGTCCGCCTGCCGGCGGGTGTTGCCGCCGGTCGCGGTCTTCGGTCCGGAGATCTCGAGGCCGTACCCCACGGCCGTGTACGGCTGCTGCTTGTCCTCGGCGTAGAGCCGGCTGAGCTGCCCAGCCTCGGGAAGCTCCGCATACCGCGGGCGCTCGACCGGCGTCGACAACTGCAGAACGCCCAGGTCGTGGTTGAAGAACTGCGCCGGCGTGTACTGCGGGTGCGGGTGCGCCGTGGCGCGGATCCAGCTGCCTGAGGCGTTCAGCGCGGCCGTGAAGGCGGCGTACCGGCCGGCGTTGTTGTTCGGGGCGAACGTCGACGAGCGGGGTAGAACGCTGAAGTCTGGGGCCTCGGCGAAGCTGATCCACACGTCGTTGCCACCGGCACCGGACGCGGTCGGTGCCCCGTTGCTCCCCGTGCCGTACGTGCAGTGGCCGGCGGTCACCACGACGGCGGAGCTGACCAGCGTGCCGGTGCAGCTCGACCAGCTACCCGGCGTGCTGAAGCGGGAATCCACAGCCGTCGGGTCGAAGAAGAACATCTGCCCGACGATCGGGTGCTCCGCACCGTCCGGCGCGCCACCGCGGATCGCATGTGCCGGAGCGGCAAGCGCCATCAGCGCGGTCGTGCCGACCAGGACGGAGAGAATCTTTGCCCGCATCGAGAACCTTTCGAAGTCCGGAGTCGCCGAATAAGCGCATGCGGAAACCGCGAACGCTGGTCGGCGCGTGGAGAAGTGGCTCGCGTTCCGGCCGGAACACGCTTGTCCGGCCGCAGCACTTCGGCGCTTCAGGACGAGTGCGCCCGTGCTGGGCACATTCCGTGGCCGTTCACTTACGGTAAGTGACGAATCGCCTCGCCGGGCGGAAACCGCACTAACGGCCAGACGGATGAGGACCCTCCGGGGCCGCCCGCGGGGTGCCAGGCAGGTCACGGTCACGGTCGCCGGCGGCGACGCCAGTACGCTCGCCCTGTGCTTGCCGCGTGATCGACCTCGACGCGGTCACCATGCTCGTCCGCCGGGTCGCGGAGGCCGTTCACCTGCCCTTGTTCGGTCAGGACGTGCGGCCGGAGGAGAAGTCCCCCGGCGAGCTGGTGAGCCTCGTCGACCAGCAGGCCGAGCAGCTGCTGGTCGAAGGCTTGGCCGAGCTGACACCCGGCCTGCATGTCGTCGGGGAGGAGGCCGCCGCCGGCGACCCGTCGTTGCTGGCGGCCCTGCGGGGTGAGCGTCCGGTCTGGCTCGTGGACCCGCTGGACGGTACGTCCCAGTTCGTGAACGGGTCGCCCGACCACGCGATCATGCTCGCCCTGGTGCGGTCGGGAGTACCCCTGGCCGCCGTCGTACATCAGCCCCAGCACGGGCGGACGTATGTGGCGGAGCGGGGCGGCGGCGCATGGCGCGACGGAGTACGCCTTCGGACGAGGCCGGCCGACCCCGGCGACCTGCCGAGCTTGCGCGGTGGGATCTTGCGGCGGTTCCTGGATGAGCCGGCTCGCAGGGCCCTGGCGGACAACGAGGCCCGGTTCGGCGACCTGACCCCGGCGACGACCTGCGCCGGGGTGGAGTACCCGCGGATCCTCGAGGGTGGGTCGGATTTTCTGCTGTTCTGGCGCACGCTGGCGTGGGACCACGCTCCCGGGGCCCTCCTGCTGGAGGAGGCCGGCGGCGTCGCCCTGCGGCCCGACGGCACCCCGTACCGCGCGAACGACGACCGCTCCGGCCTGCTCGCAGCAACCGACCGAGCCACCGCTGAGGCAGTGCTCCGCGGGCTTGGGCTTGTTCAACCATGACCGACTCGAACCCACGTTGAGCGAGTGGCGCGGATGGCCCAAGCACCAGCCGTGGCGATCCCGACGCGTTGGGCTCACGGGCGGAGCGCAACGACGACGATCCGGCCGAGTTCGGTGCGCACGAATTCCGGGCCGCTCAGCACCCGGTCGGGAAAGGCGACCTCCGCGCGCCGCGTGCGGTTCGGGAAGTCGTCGACCATGAACGGCAGCTCCAGCAATCCTCCCTCCCGCTGAAGCACCAGACCGTCGACCCGGTCGAAGTCGTTGTCTCGCAGCAGCGCGGCGGCGCACGCGGAGCTGGGGCAGGCCGCGACCTCCTCGAGCAGCGCGACGCGCTCCTCGAACCGGCCGTTCGGGTGCGAGTAGATGCTCTTGTAGGCCACGAACGCGTGGACCGGCGTCGTGGCGAGAAGGTCCACGCGGGTGGTGATCAGGACGGCGTCCGACAGCGGTACGTCGGGGCGCAGCGACCGCCACGCCGCACGGACCGCCGCGACCGACGGGTCGCTCCGGCGCACGAACAGGGTCCGGATGTACGGCTCCTGCGCCGCATTCCCGGTCGGCACCGACCCGTCGGGGTAACGGGTGGTCTGTGCCACCAGGGCCGACCGACCGGTGACCCACGAATCGGCGAGGGAGTACCCGGCGGTGGCCGCCGCCACCGCCGCGAGCACGACCGGAGCGAAGCGGGCCCCTTCCCGTGCACGAGCCTGATGTCCGCCGTCCTGTCGCCGCCCCCGCCGCAACCAGTCGGCGGCGCCGAGGACACCGGCGGCCAGCAAAATCATGATCACGGCGTCCTTGGTCTTGAAGGCCAGCAGTCCGACGTCGAACTGCTCGGCGATCGCCCCGAGGCCCAGGGTGGCCAGGCAGCCGGCGAGGGCCAGGCCCAGGGCGCCGGTGACGTCGGCGGCGCGCTCGTCCAGGTCGTGCCGCCGCAGCCGGCGCCAGGCGGCCCATCCGAGCCAGGCGACACCCACCAGGCCGACGATCTCCGACGCCTCGAGCGGCGACGGGAGGGGCGGGATGTTGCCGCCGA
>JALYNC010000101.1 GCA_030773415.1 Actinomycetota bacterium | reverse complement strand
GAGCCTGGCGGCGTCGGTGAAGGTGGCGAGTTGGGCGAGGAGGGCGAGGAGTTGCTTGTTCTCGTTGCGCCCGACGAACCGCGCGGATGCCAGGAAGCACTGAGGCGGTGCGCAGCCCTTGCCCGGTCTGTGATGGCGGAGGGACGCGCGAGATCCTCCTCCCCTTGATCGCCGGCTTGATGATCTCGCCGGTCCTGACGTCCGCGACGCCGAGGTGCCGGCCTCGCTGGTTGTAGACCTCGAGCTCACCGTGCTGGCTGTCGTACTCGAAGATCCGCTTAGTCTGGTCGTCCCGCCAACGCTTTCGCCCGTTCAACGTTCCCAGCGAGGTCAGACGTTCTGTGAAGTTGGGCGACGAGAGCGGGACGTACGACAGCCCGCTTACCTCCTGAACACGAAGACGGTCTTGCGACCGCCGTTGGCATCGTCGCAGCCCGACCACCCGTCCTGTGGGACCTCACCAGAGCCGGTCCGGGCCAGGCCGGTCCCCGGCGCAGAGACGCCCGCAGCAGAGCCGCCTGTCGCTGTCGCGCCTCCACGGCGCACCTGCCGACTCGCGGAACTGCGGGCGTTCGGGACGTCCACGATGGCTGCTGGCGTCACCCAGCCTCGTCGGCGGCAACGCGCGCTCATGCCGCTGGCCCCTAGCGCGCTAAGCAGCGCACGCGTCAGTCGATCGTTTGGTCGTCCTCGTAGACAGTTCCGTCATCATCCTCGTACCTGTAGTGGAGGTTTACTGATCGGGCGCTGCCTCCGCTGTAGCCAGCGCCGTAGATGACCGGCACCCCGGGCTGCAGGTGCGGAACTTCTCGATCAAGATCAAAGATGAAGGGCCCGTCTTCTGAGTCGCGTGTGATTAGGACCTTGCGCGCCGGAGCCGACCCAATGTTCTTAAGCGCGAAGCGGGTTCGCGTTCGGTATTGAGCCTTCCCCTGCTTCCTGGTCCCCGTGAACTCGCGCTCCGACAGTAACTCGCCGACGACGCGGGGGCGCGCGGACGGCACCCCTGGTGCCAGCACGGGCGCAGCGAGCCCAAGCCTGGTCAGGTCAAGCTCGATTGCCGACCGCACCTTGGTCTTGAGATCATCCTCGGAGGTGAATGTGCCGTAGAGGGCCTCTTCCTGAAGGCGCTCCTTCAATGCCCGCAGCGCTGCAACCTGATCCAGATCCACGTCGGATGGGAGATCTTGTTCGGAGAAGTAGACGTGGACCGGCTTGCCAGCGTCCAGGCTTCGTTCGAGCTCCTCCACCGTGCCACTAGCGCCCCGCGCCGTCGCTCGTCCAACACGGCTGTAGAAGACACCGAAGACGATGTCGGCGTCGTCTACCAGCTGCGCGTTAATCACCTCCTGGCCGTCCATGCCCAGCAGCGGCACGGCGTCCGTCTCCCATCGTCGCGGCAGTAGAACCACCTGAGCCGCCGCGGCCCGGTCGCTGTTCCAGGTATGGCAAGTTGCCTCGATCAGGTCGCGGGCACCGGCCGTGTCGCCTGGCGAAGCGATCAGCACCCGGACAATATTGGCTACGAAGGTCATGCCGCGCATCCTGCCCTCGAAGGACGACAACCGTTGGCCGGATCAAGGCGCTGCCCCGCCCGTGGAAGCGGACGACTCTTGGGCGCGGCCAGCCAAGCGTGCCGGATCGCGCGCTTCCGGGTACCGCCTACGCACGGGAACCGGGGCATCCGATGAGCATCGCAGCCGCGACAGGGGGTCGCCGGCGTGGCGACGGCGAGGTCCGCTTCTGCCGCGACTCGCGCTACTGCCGACGTGCGGATCCGCAAGTGGGACGGACCGGCGAACGCTGCGCCTACTCGTCCGGTAGTCCGAGCGGTGACTCCGCGAGCTGAGCAAGGGTCGAGGTGCGGGAGAGCCGCGTGACTATGTTCTGGTTCGCGTACATGCCCTTGTGCCACACCGCCTGCTCGAGCGGCACTGTCCTGTCCCAGCGCATCGTACGAGCCACTCGGCGTCGTCATCGGCATCGGCGGAGTGCTTGTACATGCCGCTCAGGGACAGCGTGGAGACCGGCTGCGCCACGCCGTCGACCTCGAGGACCGCTTCGCTCATCGGGACGGCGGGGCCGTCGACGGTGCCGACTCCGACGTAGCCACGGCCGGGCACGGCTACCCAGAGCCGCTGGCCGACGGACAGGTTGCGGACGGGGCGGGTGTAGCGCTTGCCGCCGCCGGCGGAGAAGAAGCCGAAGTGTCGGGCGTCGTCCCAGCTGCGGTCGCCGTCGCTGATGCCGAACGCGGCGTAGTAGTCCTGGCCGTTCCAGACCTCGCTCTTGCCGGCGCGACCGCGGGACCCGCCGGCATCCTCTGATGCGGCGCTCTCGGGCAGAAGCCAGGTGCGGGCAAGGTAGCGGCGATCGTCATCCTCGAAGTACCGAAAGTACACCATGTTGATCGCGACGCCGTACGTCTCGGCAGGAAGCGCACGATGCGCTCCGTGGCGCTGTCCGGTGAGGACGCCATGACCGTCATCTGATGGCCGGCGTTCACCTGGTCGGGAAGCGGGATGCCGAACGCGTCCTCGAACGCGGCTTCCAGCGCCGTGTCCGAGAGCTGGTACTTGACCGCAAACTGGCTGTAGATCTCGATCAGGTCGGCATGGCCGAGAAGCGAAGTCCAACTGGTGTAGTCCAGCGTCTGCGCGACAACGTCGCGGGGGGTCTGGTCGCGCTTGAGTTCCAGGACGTGCAAGTTTGCGGTCTCATCGAGGCCGAGCAAGTCGATGCGCCCACCGTGAGCGGTATGAACCTGCCGGCCGATAATGAGCAACGGTTCGCCAAGCACAGACGGGTCGCGCATGACGAGTTCTTCGAGTTCGTCCTCGCCGGGCAACTTCGCGACTGCGACGCGCGCGGGGCCGTCATCGGCCAGCCGCCAAAGCCCAACTTCCATGCTCATGCGCCGACCGTAGTTGACGGCATGCTGGCTATGCGACCGCCTTGGCCGGCGAGTACCGGCACACGGTCCGGTGCCGTCGACCGGCCCGCCTGCTCGAGAGCGCCGTCGGGACGGCATCCGCTCATGCCGCAACGCGCACGATCGTCCCGATAAGGGATCTGATCCCATCTGACACAAGATCGACGCGACCTCGCAGGTAGCAGCCGTTGAGCCGGCGCACACCGCCGTTGCCGTACGCCCTTCGGCATGCGGGACAGGCTCGCCTCGAGTTCGCAGTGCCGCGCCGGGATAACACTCGTGCTCCTTCCGGACAGTGCGACCAGGCGCCGTTACCGCCAGCTCAGCCGCTCGAACTCACCGGACGTGGTGAGGAAGGAGTCCAGGTCGGCAAGGTCGAGCGGGGCGGGCAGCGGGTGCCGGGCGGGCAGCGCGGCGAAGGCGGGCTGGAAGCGCAGCGTGCTGCCCGTGTCCAGGGGGTAGGCGTCCTCGTCGACGCCGATGACCTGCCCGTCGATCTTAGCGGAGGAGGCGACGAGCCGGCGCCAGTGCGGCACGGGCACCACTCCCGGGGACCAGAGGCCCTGGGAGAACAGGTTGACGGAGATGGCGTCGTAGGGTTCGCCCGTGTCGAGGTAGCGCTCGAGCTCGTCGTAGTCGGGTTGCATGTTGAACCGGCACCAGAAGGGCACCGCGCCCAGGCGCAGCACCCACAGGGGGTCCCACTGCACGTAGGACTCGACCAGCAGCCGCTGCCCGGGCAGGCCCCGCCGCCGGTACCACCAGCGGTACAGCTCGGCGACGATCGGGCTGAGGTCCTGTGGCTCCTCCATCACGAGGCGGCGCAGGGTGTAGCCGGCGGGGCCCGCGACCCTCTCGAGGTCGGGCAGCAGGGCCGGGTCGAAGCCCCACTCGGCCTCCGGCCGCCGCCCGTCCGGCTCCGGCGGCTCCCACCGCCGCTTGGGGGAGCGCTCCCGGGCCAGGTAGTCGGCGATCCGCGGCCCGCTGTCGTGGTACTCCTCCTCAGCGACCCCCCCGAGGCAGCCGAACTGGAAGTAGGCGCGCTCACCGACCGCGCGGGAGCGCCACGTGCGGGTGCTCTCCAGCACGAGGACGGTGCCGCCGGGCGCGAGCCGCTCCTCCAGGAAGCGTTCGAACACCCGGCCCAGCCGCTGCCGTTTGAGCCGCAGATAGGCCATCCCTTCGAGCATCGGGCGGTCCTGCGCGGGGTCGTGCATGTGGTAGACGGCGACGTCGGGATTGCGCCGGGCGACGAGCCGGATCGTGGGGGCCAGCGCCTCCATCGCCCCGACCGGGTCGTCGGGGTGGGTGCCGAGGTCGCGGACCGCGACGAGCAGGGTCTGCGGCAGATACGGCGCGCGCAGCGCCGCGGCGAGGTGCACCCCGGCGCCGCTGGGCGAGCCCACGACGACCACCGGATACGGGCCGGGGCCGTACTGGCGCACCACCCATTCGGCGAGGTCGTCCGCTCTGATTAGGCGGGCCTGGTCGAGCGGGACGCCCTGCAGGACCCCCATGCCGGAGAAGATGCCGCGGCGGGCGCGGGCCGGCAGGGACGAGGCGAGGTCCGCGAGCGCCCGCGAGCCGGGCCCGACGGACAGGGCGCGGTGGTCCTTGCCGCGCAGAAAGCGACCCAGGGCGCGCACCATGTTGACCCCGGAGTCGAAGTCGACCAGATGCCGCGCGGCCCGGGCCCGCCTGCTCATGCCTGCACGTCCCGTAGCAGTGGCCGCACGAGGCGGGCCAGCTCGACGGGGGCCGACCAGTTCAGCGTGTGCCCGGCGCCGGGGACCTCGGCGAGCCGGGCATCGGGCAGGCCCGCCGCCACCTCCTCAGCCCAGGCCCGGGGCACGATCGGGTCGCGCCCTCCGCGGACGACGAGGGCGCGGACCCGCACGTGGCGCAGCTTGCGCTCGACCGGGTCGCTGAGCATGTACCGCAGCGTCTCGGCGTACCGTCGGGGGCCGCAGGCGATCCAGGCGGGCAGCAGCGCAGCACCCAGCGACGGAGACTCCCAGCGCGAATTGACCACCAGCCTTGCCCACTGCGCGGGCAGGGACCGCGCGCGGCGATCGACGGTCGGGCCGACGAGCACCACCGGACCGAGCAGCTCCGGGGAGTGCACGGCGAGATCGACGACGACCTGGCAGCCGGTGGAGTTGGCCAGCAGCAGCGCACCGCTCCGACGTGTGGCGCGCAGCCAGTCCGCCAGCGCCAGCGACAGGCCGCGAACGTCGAGGGCACGGGGTGGTCCTGGGGTGCGCCCGAAGCCGGGCAGGTCCGGGGCCACCACCCCCGCGCCGCTCGCCAGACAACGGGCGACAGGGAGGAAGTAGCCGTGCGAGCAACCCAGCCCGTGCACACACACCACGGAAGGCGCGTCGGGCCGGCCGACGAGCGCGGCGTGGACCCTTGTTGCCGCGACCGCCGTGAACTCCCTGGCCTCCCAGCCGGTCAGCGTATCCACCGCGCCAGACGCGCCCATGGGGAACGACGGGCCCGCCGCCGCCGCGCGAGCACCACCCCGCCCGCGCCGAGCAGCAGCGCGGTGGAGGCGGCGCGGCGCACCGCAGTGCGGCGCTGTCCGTGCCACCCGCCGGACACCGACCCGGTGCCGGGCGCGGGCTCGAAGAGATTGCCGTGCGTGGCCGGGGCCGGCCTATTCCGGTAGAGGTGGGCGCGGTCGACCTGCACGGCCATCAGCCGCTCGGTCAGCCCCGGTGCGAGCTTGGCCTGCGCCACGAGGTTGCGGCCCATCGGCCCGACGACGACCTCGCGCCGCGGCAGGCGCACCAGGTCGACGATCGTGCGGGCGACCCGCTCGGCGGAGTAGACCGGTGGCATCGCCTTGGCCTTGCGGCCGGTGAAGTTCGCGGTGTGCTCGAAGAACGGGGTGTCGATCGTCGCCGGCAGCACGGTGCACACTTTCACCCCGGTGGCGCCGTCGAGGCGCAGCTCCTGGCGCAGGCTCGCGCCCAGCACCCGCACCGCCGCCTTGGACATGGAGTAGGCGTGTGTGTAGGGCTGCGGCACCGCACTGACGATCGAGGACACGTT
>JALYNC010000100.1 GCA_030773415.1 Actinomycetota bacterium | reverse complement strand
TGCTCGATCAGCGGTTCCAGTGTCTCGTACCGGACCATGCTGCGGAGCCGTTCGACGAACTCCAGCCCGACGCGGGCGCCGTACAGGTCGAGCTGTTCGTCCAGGACGTAGGCCTCGACCCGGCGCTCGCGGCCCGCGAACGTGGGGTTGGTGCCGACAGAGATCGCGGCGGGCCACCGGTCCGCCCCGCGGATGAGCCGTCCGGCGTACACCCCGTCTGCCGGGACGGCGGCGAAGGGGAGCGGCTGCAGGTTCGCGGTGGGAAACCCGATTTCGCGTCCGCGCTGGTCGCCGCGCACGATGACCCCGTCCACCCGGTGGTCCCGTCCCAGCGCCTTGGCGGCGGCCCGCATGTCGCCGGCGCTCACGCAGCTGCGCACGTACGTCGAGGACAGGGTCACACCGTCCTCGTGCACCAGCGCAACGCCCTCGGCCGCGAAGCCGAGCGCATGTCCCAGCTCGCCCAGCAGCGCCACGTTTCCGGCCGCCTTGCGGCCGAAGCGGAAGTTCTCGCCGACCAGCACGGCGCTGGCGTGCAGCCGCTCGACCACGGCGCGGTGCACGAAGTCCCGCGGCGACATCCGGGAGAAGTCCAGGGTGAACGGCAGCACGCACATGACATCGACGCCGAGCGCCTCGACCAGTTCGGCCTTGTACCGGGTGGAGGTCAGGACGGCGGGGTGACTTCCGGGACGGACCACCTCGCTGGGGTGCGGGTCGAACGTGACCACGACGACCGGCAGACCCAGCGCGCGGCCCCGCTCGACGGCCATGCTGATGATCTGCTGGTGACCGCGGTGCACGCCGTCGAAGACCCCGATCGTGGCCACGCACCGGCCCCAGCTCGGCGGCACGTCATCCAGCCCTCGCCACCGCTGCACGTCCGCGCCGCCTCCCCTAGCGTTGCTCCCATTATGGAGCCGGAGCGGGGCCGCCCCTGGCCAGACCCGGCCAGCGCCGGCCAGCCCCGACCGGCCGCCAGACGTCGCCGGAACCCGCTTTCGCGCTTACCCTTTCTGCGGGATGAGTTCGCTGCGGTCGATGGGTGCTGCCGTACGGTTCGCTGTCCCCGGACGACTCGATCTTCGCCGCCGCCTCGGCTGGCGCTGGGCGCTCGTGCTGGGCCTCACCGCCGCGCTGGCCTCACTGCCCGCCCTGGTCGCCGCCCTACCGGTTCGATCCCCCGCCGTGGACACCGAGGCGCTGCTGGAGCGGGTTCGGGACAGCGACCGGGTGGCGTTCAGCGGCTACGGCGAATCCCGCGGCGACCTGGTGCTGCCCCACGTCCACGCGCTGGGTGATCTGCCGGAAGTGATCAGCGGCACGACGCGGCTACGCGCCTGGTGGCTGGGGCCCGAGCGGCACCGGATCGACGCGCTGAGCCTCGTGGGCGAGAACGACGTCGCCGTCAACGGCCGGGAGACCTGGACCTGGAACTCGGCCGACCGGACCGCCACGGTGCTGCGCGGCGATCTCGATGTGCGGCTGCCCCGCGGCCCGGACCTGCTCGCGCCCGCGCTCGGCGCGCGCCTGTCCCGGACGGCCAACGTGGTGGCCGGACAACTGCCGGCCCGACGGGTCGCCGGAATCGACGCCGCCGGTCTGCGGCTGCGGCCAGCCCAGCCGAAGACCACCACCGTCGAGCGGGTCGATATGTGGGCTGACCCCCGGACCGGCCTCGTGCTGCGGGTGGAGCTCCATGCGCGGGGCGTCGCCGGCGCCGCGCTGACCAGCTCACTTCTCGACGTCGACCTCTCGGCGCCCGACCCCGCGCGGACCACTTTCGAGCCGCCGGCGGGCGCCAGCGTCACCGTCGTGGACGCGCCCGACCTCGCCGCCGCCGCCGACCGCTTCGCGCCGTACCGGCTCCCGCAGCGGCTGGCCGGGCTGCCTCGTCGCGACGACGTCGGCAACCTCGCGCAGGGGGTGGCCACCTACGGCGACGGCTTCACCTCGTTCACCGTGGTTCCGCTGCGGGGGCGCACCGCCTGGTCGCTGCTGGACGCGCTGCCGCGCGAGCCGGGCACCCACGAGGCCCGCGTGTCGACCGCACTGCTGCAGGGCCGGGTGGTGCGCGACCACGATCCGGATCGGGCGTACCTGCTGGCCGGCACCGTGCCGCAGAACGTGCTCCAGCGGGCGCTGGACGAGCTGCGGGCCAGTCCTCCCCCACGACGGTTCTGGTGAGCCGCCAGTGAACTCCCGCGGACGGCCCGAATGAGTACCGTTATCCGCACCGCCGGGCTGGTCAAGCGCTACGGCCCGGTGACCGCCGTCGACGGCATCGATCTGGAGGTGCACGAAGGCGACCGGTACGGCTTTCTCGGCGCCAACGGGTCCGGCAAGACCACGACGATCCGCATGCTGCTCGGGCTGGTGCACCCCACCGGTGGGGAGATGGAGTTGCTGGGCGCCAGCCGGGTGCGTGACGCGCTGCCCGACGTCGGGGCGCTGGTCGAGCAGCCCGCCGGGTACGGGCACCTGTCCGGGCGTGCCAACCTGGCGCTCATCGATGGCGCCGGGCCGGGCGGGCACCGCCGGGACAGGCGCCGCCGTATCGAGGAGGCGCTCGAGCTGGTCGGGCTGGCCGGAATCGACCGCCGACCCGTCCGCGCGTACAGCCTTGGCATGCGCCAGCGGCTCGGGCTGGCCGCCGCGCTGCTGCGCCGGCCCCGACTGCTCGTGCTCGACGAGCCGACGAACGGCCTGGATCCGCAGGGCATCCGGGAGATCCGCGAGCTGCTGGTCCGCCTGAACGAGGCGGGCACCACGGTTTTCCTGTCCAGCCATCTGCTGGCCGAGATCGAAGCGCTGTGCACGCGCATCGGGGTGATGGACCGCGGACGGCTGGTGCTGCAGGACCGGCTGGAGGCTCTCGGCGGGCCCACCGGCATGGTTGAGGTGCTGACACCGGATCCCGACCTGGCCGCCGCCGAGCTGGACGGGACGGTGACCGCCAGCTCCGGCGGCCGGCTGCTCGTCGCCGCCGCTGATCCGGCTGCGCTCAACGCCCGGCTCGTACGGGCCGGTGTGCGGGTCGAGCGGCTCGCCGCCGAACGCCGGACCTTGGAGGACGTCGTGCTGGAGGCCGCCGGCCGCGCCGGTGATCGGCGGGATGCCGCGTGATTGGGGTCGAACTGGCCAAGCTGTACCGCCGGCCACGCACCTGGACGAGCCTGCTCATGCTCGTGGCGCTGCCGACGATCGTGGCCATCTTTTTGGCGGTCAGCGACGTAGCGCCCCGTCCCGGCACGGGGCCGGCCTTCCTGTCGGCGGTGCTGTCCAACGGGGTGCTGTTTCCGGCGGCGGCGCTGGCGATCGTGCTGCCGCTGTTCCTGCCGCTGGCGGTCGCCGTGGTGGCCGGGGACAGCATCGCCGGCGAGGCGCAGGGCGGGACGCTGCGCTACCTCCTGGTCCGCCCGGTCGGGCGGACCAGGCTGCTGGTGGCGAAGCTGGTCGCCATCCTGGCCTTCACGATGACGGCCGTCACGCTGGTGGCCGTCACCGCCTACGGGGTGGGAACCCAGCTGTTCGGCTCGGCGCCGCTGCCGACGACCAGCGGCGGTTCCTCGCTCACCACCACAGAGGCGACGCTGCGCACCGTGCTGGCCGTGGCGTACGTCGGCTGGTCGATGCTGGGCGTCGCGGCGGTAGCGCTGTTCCTGTCGACGGTGACCGACTCACCCCTGGCGGCGGCGCTCGGGGCCGTCGCGTTGCTCGTCACCTCCACCGTCCTGGTGGGCCTAGACGCGGCCGCCTCCGTGCGCCCCTACCTGCCGACGCGCTACTGGCTGGCGTTCGTCGACCTGTACCGCGACCCCATCCTGTGGCGTGACATCCTGCGCGGGGCGTTGCTGCAGGGGGTGTACGTGGCGGTGTTTCTCGGCGCCGCCTGGGCGAACTTCACGACCAAGGACGTCACCAGCTGACCGCCCGGTCGGCACCCTGCGCTCGGATGACCGGTCAGGAGGCGAGCCGCGCGCAGTCGGCCGGGCCGTAGCTGGCCGGTGGCGGGGCCACGGCGAGCGCCTCCAGCACCAGGGCGGCCACCAGCGACGACCGGGGCAGGTCGCCGTGGGTGAGCGGCACTCCGGGGCAGACCTGCTGGACGACGACGTTGGTCGCGCCCTGCAGCCGCGCGCTGTCCGGCGGGGTCACCACCTCGTCCTGCTGGGTCCAGACCGACATCCAGCGAGGACCGTCCGGCGTCGGGTCGCCGTCGTTGAGCCGGCGGAGCAGATCACTGCCCGGGGCGAGCTGGCGGCAAGCCGCCGGGCACCGGTCGGGCGCGATCGCGGCGCCCAGCCCGGCGATCTCCGCCCCCCGATGTGGTGAGCCGAGGGTCACGACGCGCCGCGTGACGGCGTCGCCATCCAGCTCGGCCACCCACCACCGGGCCGTCACCCCGCCCGCCGAGTACCCGACCACGTCGACGCTCGGGGCACCGGCGGCCAGCGCTGCGTCCGCCGCCTCATTGAGCACCTCGGCCGCCTGGGTCAGATCGCCGGTGCCGTCCCCCGGCAGCGTGAGCACGGTGGCGGTCCGGCCGGCGGCCCGCAGCGACGTGGCGAGCACCTCCAACGACGCCCGGGAGCCGCCGTACCCGGGCACCAGCAGCACCGGGCCGGGCTGGTCCTGGGCGGCCACAGTCGGCTCCGACAGCCGGGCCGGCACCACGCTGACCAGCACGACGACGACCAGCAGCGCACACACCGCAGCCAGCGCCAGCATCAGACGGCGGCGCGGCGGCGACAGGGACGACAGCACGGGCTACGTCTGCTCCGGAGTGGCCCGGAACTGAGCCGCCGGGGAGCCAGCCGCCGGAGAAGCCGACGCCGGCTGCGCTCCGGCTGGGGCGAACACCACCAGCGGACGCGCCGCTCCGCCGCGCTGCTCGACCAGCGCCAGCACAGCCCCGTCCGGGCCGAAGACCCCGACCGGCCCCGGCTCGCACCAGCCCGCGGGCAGGTCCAGTGCCACCCCGTGCCCGAGCCGGCCCGCGGCCTCGGCATCGACATCCCAGCGGGGAAAGGCTGCCGCCACCGCGTCGGCCAGCGGCAGCAGGGTCCAGTCGGACTCCAGCTGCTCCAGGGTTGCTGTCGCCGCAAGCTCGTAGGGGCCGACCCGGGTGCGGCGCAGCGCGGTCAGGTGCCCGCCGACCTGCAGGGCCTCCCCCAGATCACGGGCGAGGGAGCGGATGTATGTGCCGGAGGAGCACACCACTCGGACGTCGACGTCGACGGCGTCCCGGGCTGTGTCTCCCCCTGTGTCACCCACAGTGCGCACGTGGGTCACCTCGAAGGTGGACACGGTGACGGGCCGGGCCGCGAGCTCCACCTGCTCACCGGCCCGCACCCGCGCGTAGGCGCGCTTCCCGTTCACCTTGATGGCGCTCACCGAAGACGGGACCTGCCAGATCGCGCCGGTGAGCGGGCGCACGGCGGCGCCGATCTCGGCCTCGGTCAGGTGCCGCGCCGGCCGGGCGGCGAGCACCTCGCCCTCGGCGTCATCGGTCGTCGTGGCAACCCCGAGCCGGACGGTCGCCTCGTACTCCTTGTCACGCAGCGCCAGATGTCCCAGCAGCTTCGTGGCCCGGCCCACCCCGAGGACGAGCACCCCGGTGGCCATCGGGTCCAGGGTTCCGGCATGCCCCACCCGACGGGTGCCGGCGAGCCGCCGGGTCCGGGCGACGACGTCGTGCGAGGTGCATCCGGCCGGCTTGTCGATCAGAACGAGGCCGTCCCGGCTGCTCACCGGGGCAGCCGCCGCAACGGCCGGTGCTGCATTGTGGCCATTCAGGCCGGCAGCTGCGGCGCGGTGGCGAGGGCGTCGCGGATGCGCTGCATGGTCGGTTGCACGTCGGCGCTGGAGGTGAACCCGGCGGCGAAGCGGTGACCACCACCACCCAGCTCAGCGCAGACGGCCGCGATGTCCACCCGGCCCTTGGAGCGCATCGAGACCTGCCATAGCCCGTCCAGCTGCTGCTTGCACATGACCGCCACCTCGGCCTCCGCGGAGGTCCGCAGCACGTCGATCACACCCTCGAGCTCGTCGAACACGACGGAGTACGCCTCTAGGTCGGCACGGGTGGAGTAGCTCCACACCATGCCGCACCCGCCCACGGCGTCGCGCTCCAAGACGCTGCGCGACAGCAGGGCACCCAGCAGCTGTACGTAGCCGAAGGTGTTGGTGTCCCAGATGGTGCGGGAGATGACGTCGTGCCGGATGCCCGTCTCGAGCAACCGGGCGGCGACGTGGTGCACGGCAGGGGTGGTCGACACGTGCTTGAACGAGGCGGTGTCGGTGATCAGGCCCGCATACAGGCAGGCCGCGATGCCGGGGCTGAGCGGGACACCGAGCCGATTGATCAGCTCTTCCACCAGCACCGCCGTGGCGGCGGCGGAGCCGTCCAGCAGTTCCACCGTGCCAAAACCCTCGTTGGACGCGTGGTGGTCGATCACCAGCACCATGCCGGCCCGCTCCGTGACGGCGCCCAGCGTGCCGAGCCGCTGAAGGCTGCCGGTGTCGAGCGCGACGAACACCTGAGGGGCGGGCGGAAAGCCGCCGGGATCCACCAGCAGCTCCAGCCCGGGCAGGTCCACGTACGACGACGGAACGTGCAGGCGCTCCTCGCCGGACCACGAGCAAGCGACCCGCTTGCCGAGCGAGCACAGTGCCTGGCCGAGCGCGAGCATCGATCCGATCGCGTCGCCGTCCGGGTTCACGTGACACGCCAGCGCGACCTCGTCCGCGTCGCCCAGCACCTTGACCGCGGCGTCCCAGGTCTCCGTCGGTATGACGGTGGCGCCCCGGTGGGCGCCGAACGGCGCACCGGGCAGTTGCTCCTGCCAGATCACGCGGGGGCTCCGGGATCGGGGTCACTGTCCTCCGTCGCGCGCGGCACCCGGTAGGGGTCCGGATCACCGGCGGGCTGCGCCCCCTCAGCCACCCGGGACACTGCCGCGTCGGCCGCCCGGGCGCGGGCCAGCAGATCGTCGATGTGCTTGGCCGTGTCCGGCACCTCGTCAGCGACGAAGGTCACCGTGGGGGTGTAACGCACCCGTGCCTGACGCCCGATCTCGGCGCGGACCACGCCACGGGCGCTCTCCAGCGCTGCCGCCGTGCCCGCACGGGCCTCGTCGTCTCCGTAGACGGTGTAATACAGCGTGGCGTCCCGCAGGTCGGCCGTCAGCCGGGCGTCGGTGATGGTCACGAAGCCGAGCCGCGGGTCCTTGATCTGAAATTCCAGCGTGCCGGCTGCGATTTCCCTGATCTGGTCAGCCAGCCGTCGCGCACGTGCGGCATCCGTCATCGTGACCTCCTACGCCACCCGGAGTTCGTACCGGGTCGCTCCGTTACGGGTTCCGCTCGACCAACCGAGAACCGTTGTTGTGGCGGGAAACACTCTGCCATGTCGCCGAGACGGGGCCTTTCCAGCCGCCCCGTACGAGAGGAGCGGACCGCCGCCGTGCCGGCGATTCAGTCCTCGGGCCCGATCCACTGCCGGTGGGCGGACAGCGTCTCGATCTCGGGCCGGCCGGCCACGAAGCGCTCACATTCGTCCAGCACCTGCTGGCAGTGCCCTGCATCGGCCGCCACGACCGCGATGCCGATCAATGCGCGGCGGTGCAGGTCCAGGTGGCCGGCCTCGGCGGCACTGACCGCGAAACGGCGTCGCAGCTCGGCAAGGATCGGCCGGACCACCGACCGCTTGCCCTTCAGCGAGGAGACGTCCCCGAGCAGGACGTCCATGGCCAGCGCGGCGGTGTACACGGCACCTCCAGGACAAGATGGCGGGGGCCCGGAACCAGCCGGTTCCGGACCCCCGTGACGATCAGGCGCGCGGCTTCTCGCGCATCTCGAAGGTCTCGATGACGTCGTCCATCTTGATGTCGTTGAACGACCCGAGACCGATACCGCACTCGTAGCCCTCGAGCACCTCCCGCGCGTCCTCCTTGAAACGCTTGAGGGACTCGACGGTGAGGTTGTCCGCGACGACGACGCCGTCACGCACCAGCCGGGCCTTGCTGTTGCGCACGATCGTGCCGGAGCGGACCAGCGAACCGGCGACGTTGCCGATGCGCGGCACCCGGAAGACTTCGCGGACCTCCGCGGTGCCCAGCTGCACCTCTTCGTACTCGGGCTTCAGCATGCCCTTGAGAGCGGCCTCGATGTCCTCGATCGCCTGGTAGATGACCCGGTAGAGCCGGACATCGACCCGCTCGCGGTCCGCCAGGTCCCGCGCGGTCCCCTCGGGACGGACGTTGAAGCCCAGGATGATTGCATCGGACGCCTTGGCCAGCGTGACGTCGTTCTCGGTGATCGCGCCGACGCCGCGGTGGATGATCCGCAGAC
>JALYNC010000099.1 GCA_030773415.1 Actinomycetota bacterium | reverse complement strand
TGATGGGCCGCGCCGATGCCCTGGGGCCGAAGCTGGGGCCGATCCTGGTTCAGCTGCCTCCGGACCTGCCCGTCGACCTGCCGGCCCTGGACGAGACGCTGCGGTGCTTTCCGGCGGGTATCCGGGTCGCCGTCGAGCCGCGCCACCCCTCGTGGTGGACCCCAGACTTCCGGAGCCTGCTGGAGCAGCGCGGGGCGGCACTGGTGTGGGCCGACCGGAAGGAGGCCCCGATCGCGCCGCTGTGGCGGACCGCGGACTGGGGCTACCTGCGCCTGCACGAAGGAGCAGCGCCGGTCTGGCCGTTCTACCGGCGAGCCGCGCTGGCGGACTGGGCCGACCGGCTCGCGGGCACCTACAGCGACGACGAGGACGTCTTCGTCTACTTCAACAACGATCCCGGCTGCGCCGCGGTGGCCGATGCGGTCACGTTCGCCGAGGAGGTCTCCCGCCGGGGTCGCACCGGCACCCGCGTGCCGCTCCGGCCGGCGGTCGAGTTCTCCGAGACCGGCACCCCGAGCCCCTAAGCCCGACGCCGTACCGGGACCACCCGTGCGGGGACGACCTAAGCTGAAGTCGTTCCGCCGGGCCCGCCTGGTCCTGCTCTCGCCCAGGAGGTCCTCGTGCCAGACCGGAGAACGCCGTCGGCCGGCACCAGCGGCGAGCAGCCGTCGGCGTCCCCGCTGCCGGCACCCGCTGCAGGCCAGCTCCCGGCGCCTGCGGGGAACGTCGGGGACGGCGGCCGGTACGGGTATCTGCGGCGCCTGCGGGGGGCGTCGGGCGTCTATTTCCGGCTCCGTCGCCGCTACATCATGTTGCGCCACCGCAACGTCCGGCTGGCCGAAGGCGTCCGGGTGGCCGGGCAGTTCCGGGTCAGCAGGCGGGTGCACGTCTACATCGGCGAGAACACTCGGCTCACCAAGGGGGTGAGCATCGACGGCCATGGCACCGTGACCGTCGGCCGGGACACGCTGCTGAACGGGTGCTCGATCGGCTGCTGGACGTCGGTGACGATCGGGGACAACTGCCTCGTCGGGACCGCGTCGATCTTCGACACCGACTTCCACAACCTGGAGCCAGAGCTCCGCCACGCCGCGCCGGGCCCGCGGGTGACGTCGCCGGTGGTGATCGAGGACAACGTCTGGCTCGGCGGCCAGGCGGCGGTCATGAAGGGCGTCACGATCGGCGCCGACAGCGTGATCGGGCGCGCCACCATGGTGCGACGGTCGGTGCCACCGCGCTCCGTCGTCATCGGAAATCCGCAGCAGATCGTCAAGACCCTCGCCGAACCGGGAGCGTCCCGGCCGAATATCGACGCGCAGGAGCCGTCCGCGGCCGGCTTCGCGGCGAGCGATCTGGACGGGGACGGCAGCAGCGTCGACGAGTCCCCGTCGGTGTAAAAGCTTCAGTCCAGGGTGTCGCTGAGCTCCAGCCAGGCGTCCTCGGCAGCCGTCTTCTCCGCCAGCACCCCGCGTAGCTCGGCGTCGAGCCGTGCCGCCGTCTCGTAGTCGCTTGCCACCTCGGCCAGCTTGCCGTGCAGCTGCTCCTCCTTGCGCGACAGGCGCTCCACCGACCGTTCCAGCTTGGCCAGCTCCTTGCGGACCGCGCGCGGGTCGGCGGCGAGCGTGCGGCCGGCGGGCGTGGGGCGGGCGGGCGTGCCGGATTCGACGGCGCCCGCGGCGGCTCGCGGCGCACCACCCGAGCCGGCCGACCTACGCCGCGCCAGGTACTCCTCCACGCCTCCCGGCAACTCCGCCAGTCCCCCGTCGCCCAACAGCGCGACGGTGGTGTCTGTGACCCGCTCGAGGAAGTAGCGGTCGTGGCTGACCGCGACCAGCGTTCCGGGCCACTCGTCGAGCAGGTCCTCCAGAGCGGTGAGCGTGTCGATGTCCAGGTCGTTGGTGGGCTCGTCGAGCAGCAGGACGTTCGGCTCGGTCATCAGCAGCCGGAGCAGCTGCAATCGCCTGCGCTCGCCACCGGACAGGTCGCCGACCGGTGTCCACTGCCGGTTTCCGGTGAAGCCGAACCGTTCCAGCAGCTGGCCGGCGGTCAGCTGACGCCCCTTGCCGAACTCGATGACGCGAGCAACCTCCTCCACGGCGGACAGCACCCGCAGCGCCGGATCGAGCTCGAGCACCTCCTGCGACAGGACGGCGGGCCGGACCGTCCGGCCGGTGGTGACCGTCCCGGCCAACGGCTGGAGCTGGCCCAGCAGCAGCCGCAGCAGTGTCGTCTTCCCGCTGCCGTTGACCCCCACGATGCCGACCCGGTCTGCCGGGCCCAGTCGCCAGGTCAGGTTCCGGAACAGCACCCGGTCGCCCGCCGACACCGTCACGTCCTCGACGTCGTAGACGCTCTTGCCCAGCCGGGCGGAGGCGAAGGCCAACAGCTCGGTGCGGTCCCGCGGCGGCGGCTCGTCCGCGATCAGTGCGTTCGCCGCGTCGATCCGGAACTTGGGCTTGGACGTCCGCGCCGGCGGGCCACGTCGGAGCCAGGCGAGCTCCTTGCGCAGCAGGTTCTGCCGGCGGGCCTCCGTCGCGGCGGCCACCCGGTCTCGCTCGGCTCGCGCCAGAACGTACGACGAGTACCCACCCTCGTACGAGTGCACCCGGCCGCCCTCGACCTCCCAGGTGCTCGAGCAGACCGCGTCGAGGAACCAGCGGTCGTGGGTGACCACCACGAGCGCGAAGCGGCGCGTCAGCAGGTGACGCGCGAGCCAGTCCACGGCTTCGACGTCGAGATGGTTGGTGGGCTCGTCCAGGATGAGCAACTGCGGATCGCCGACCAGCAGGGCGGCCAGGGCGATCCGCCGACGCTCGCCACCGGACAGTGGCCCCACCACGGTGTCGAGGCCCGCGGGAAAACCTGGTGCGTCCAGGCCGCCCAGCAGTCCTTCCAGCACACTGCGCACACGGGCGCTGCCGGCCCACTCATGCTCTTCGCGGTCGCCCAGCACGACCTGCCGGATGGTGGCTCCGGAGGGCAGCAGATCGGCCTGGCCCAGCGTCGCGATCTCCACGCCGGTCGAGCGGGTGATGCGACCGGAGTCGGGCGGCTCCTCGCCGGTCATCAGCGAGACGAGCGTGGTCTTGCCGCCACCGTTGCGGCCCACGATGCCGATCCGGTCCCCGTCCTCGATGCCGAGGGACACCCCATCAAGGAGCATGCGGGCGCCGAAGCCCTTGCGGACCGCTTCGAGGTTGAGCAGATTGGCCACGGTCGCTCAGATTCCGTCCGGGCCGAGCAGCCGCGGCCCGCTCACCGGCCCACTCGCCCGCCGGACGGTCCGGCACAGTCCCAGGCCCGGCAGGGCCGCCGCGACCCGGACGGACTCGGTCTCGTTGCGGACCAGAAAGGCGCAGGTGGGGCCGGAGCCAGAGACCAGCGCGCCCAGCGCCCCCAGGTCCTCGGCGGCGTCCAGCACCCGGCGCAGCTGGGGGCGCAGGCTCAGGGCCGCCGGCTGCAGATCGTTTCGCAGGGCCTTGCCGAGCGCCGCCGGATCGCCGGCGCGGAGCGCGGCCAGCACGGGCGCCGGGTCGGCCGGATCGTCGCCCACCTTGCCGGCGGCGCGAAGCCGGTCCAGCTCGGCGTAGACCGCCGGGGTGGCGAGGGTGCCGGCGGCGAGGGCGAGTACCCAGTGGTACGTGCCCTGGCTGAGAACAGGCGTCAGCTGGTCTCCGCGGCCGGTGCCGAGCGCCGTGCCGCCATGCAGCGAGAACGGGACGTCGCTGCCCAGCTCGGCGGCGAGGGTAGCGAGGGTGGACCGGTCGCAGGCCGTCTGCCACAGGGCGTCACAGCCGACGAGCGCTCCGGCGGCGTCGGCGCTGCCGCCGGCCATGCCACCGGCGACCGGAATGCCCTTGATCAAAGCCAGGGACACGCCCGAGTCGACGCCGGTGTGCTGGGCGAGGGCCCGGGCGGCCCGGACCGCCAGGTTGCCGTCCCCGGAGGGCAGCGTCGAGGCACCGTCACCCGTGGCGGTCACGGAGAACCCCGAACCCGGAGTGGCGATCACGTCGTCGTACAGGGACACCGCCTGGTAGACGGTCCTGGCGTCGTGGAAACCGTCTTCCCGAACCGGCCCCACACCGAGGCTAAGGTTGATCTTGGCTGGCACGCGGACGCTGACCCCAGCCGCCTTGCCGCGCGGGCCCAGACCCGACGGGTGGTGATGGGCTGGCAGTTTCGAACTCCTTGATAGTGCCGGCGACCGCGGAGCGGGTACCGCGCCGACCCCGACGATGCTACGGGCGCAGCGGGAGTCCCGGCGCGGAAGCCGCCAGCCGAGCGAAATCGGTCACACTCAGCGCCTCGCCGCGGGTGGACGGCGCGATACCCGCCGCCCGCAGGATTCGCTCGGCGTCCGCCGGGGATCCGGCCCAGCCGGCCAGCGCGGCACGAAGGCTCTTCCGCCGCTGCGCGAACGCCGCGTCGATCAGGGCGAAGACCTCCTCCCGGCTGGCCGTCGTGGCAGGTGGGGGGCGCCGGCGGAGCGAGACCAGACCGGAGTCCACGTTCGGCACCGGCCAGAAGACGCTCCGCCCCACCGCACCGGCACGCGCGACGTCGGCGTACCAGGCGGCCTTGACGGACGGCACCCCGTACACGCGGCTCCCCGGAGCGGCCGCCAGACGTTCGGCGACCTCGGCCTGCACCATGACCAGGGCGCGCTGCAGCGACGGGACGGCGGACAGCAGGTGTAGTAGCACGGGAACCGCGACGTTGTAGGGCAGGTTCGCGATCAGGACCGTGGGCGGCGGCCCCGGCAATCGCTCGACGGTGGTCGCGTCCGCGGTCAGCACCTGGAGGCGGCCGGCCGCCGCCGGAACGTGGCGCGCCACGGTGGCGGGCAGCGCCGCCGCCAGCCGCGCGTCGATCTCCACCGCCACGACCTCGGCGCCGGCGTGCAGCAGGCCCAGCGTCAGCGAGCCCAACCCGGGCCCCACCTCCAGCGCCACGTCCTCGGGCGACACCTGGGCGGCGCGCACGATCCGCCGCACGGTGTTGGCGTCGTGAACGAAGTTCTGCCCCAGCGACTTGGTGGGCCGCAGGGCGAGCTCTTCGGCGAGCAACCGGATCTCCGCAGCGCCCAGATAGCCGCCGCCCGCCCCGGATCCCAAGGC
>JALYNC010000098.1 GCA_030773415.1 Actinomycetota bacterium | reverse complement strand
TCAGCAGCGCCGACTCCGCTTCGATGGTCCTGGGCATGCTCTCGCAGCGCGGGACGATCACCCCGAGCCGCTGGATCGTGGGGCTCTGGGGCATCTCCATCGCCTGTGTGGCCGCGGCGCTCACCCTGGCCGGCGGCCTGCAGGTGATGCAGTCCGCGACCATCCTGGTCGCGACGCCGTTCCTGCTGGTGCTCGTGGCGATCGGGGTCAACCTGGTGCGCGAGTTGAAGAACGAGCCGTACACCTCGACGCTCGATCCCCAGGTCCGACGCGCGGTGATCGCCCACTCGCACTCGAGCAGCTCGACGAGCGAGCACGTCCATGATCAGTTGCCACTCGACGGCACGTCTCGGCGGCAACCGTCGCTCAACCGGTAGGAGCAACCTCCATACGGAGGGAACAGCACGAGCGTTTCGGGGCGTCCGCGACCAGGCGGATGCCCCGAAGCACGTCTTCCCGCCAGGCGAGCAGAGCTACGCCCCTCAAGGCTCGGCAAGGTGGCGCGCTGCCTCGAGACGGGACCACCGCCGAGGTGCTCGCCACGCCGGCTACTCCGCAACGGCCAAAGACACTCTTGTCGAGGCGAAGCGGGTGCACGCCTGCCGTTCTACGCTGGGCCGTGACGGCACGAGGACACGACGCCTGTCAGCAGCACGAGGCGGCCACGGTGCGGCTGACGAGGCGTGGAGCCGCTCGCGGTCGTCCTGGAGTCGAGCCGAGCACCGTTCTCAGGCCGATCCCGACGTTCACGTCCTGCCCGCCGGTCAGCACCTGGGCGACCCGCCCCGCCGTTGGTCACGGTTGAGGGTCATGCCGCTGCCTTTCGTCCGTCGACAGGCTGCGGATCTGGGCCAACTCATCGTCGTCGTACGGGGCGCTCGAGGTCCCGTCTCGGTGGTCCGGCGCGCCCAGGTCCGGACGGTCCTCTTCTCGATGTGCTTGTCGGGGGTCAGATGCACGACGCGCTGGACGAAGATCGTGCGCGTGGAGAAGGGCGGGGTCGAGCTCGCTCGGCTCCACCAGCTCCTCGACCTGCGCGACCTGCGCGACCTGGCTGCCAACGCCTGCGGGCGTGAAGAGGGCCGGGATCACGTTTCCGCCGGCACGCAGACGCTCGGCGAGCGACTCTCAAGCCTCGAGCTCACCGCCGAGGAACTGCCGCTTTGACTCCTTGTTTCGCCACCCACGTAGGCGCCCGTTGTCCGGCTGATCCGCTGGGCGCGAGCAGCATGCCGAGACCGTACGCGGCGACGCCGCAGTTGTTGCTCACGGTCCGCAGGTCGTCGACGCCGGTCTCCAGCAGCGCCTCGATGAGCGCCTCCGCGATACGGAACAGGCCGAAGCCGTCAACGGCCAGCGTGTCCCGCGATGCGACGTCGGCGACGGCCTCCTGGGGGCGCGGCGACGGTCTTGTCCACCTCAGCCGCTCCTCGCCGGCGCGATCATGCCGCGTACCTCGCCAAGTCCGATCGTCGTGCCGTTCGGCCCAGGGGCGCTGGCCGTGATCACAACCTCGTCACCGTCCTCGAGGAAGGACCGTGTGCTGCCGTCGAGGAGGGTCAAGGGTTCCTTGCCGCCCCACGACAGCTCGAGCAGCGATCCGCGCTGGGACCTCCCCGGGCCGCTGATGGTCCCGGAGGCGAACAGGTCGCCGGTCCGCAGCGACGCTCCGTTGACGGTCATGTGCGCCAGCTGCTGGGCTGCGGTCCAGTACATGGTGGCGAACGGCGGCTCGGCGATCAGGTGTCCGTTGAGGTGGACCTGGAGCTGCACGTCCAGTCCCCACGGCTGGCCGTCGGTGTCGTCCAGGTACGGCAGGAGAGGCACGTCGCGGGCGGGTGGTGCAACCCGGGCGTCCTGCAGGGCGGCGAGCGGGACGATCCACGGGCTGATGGAGGCGGCGAAGGACTTGCCGAGGAACGGGCCGAGCGGCACGTACTCCCAGGCCTGGATGTCCCGGGCCGACCAGTCGTTGACCAGGCAGACGCCGAACACGTGCTCGTCGAAGGCCGCGAGCGGCACCGGGGTGCCGAGGCGGCTGGGCGTGCCGACGATGAACCCGAGCTCGGCCTCGATGTCGAGCCGGACCGACGAGCCGAACACGGGCTCCCCGTCGGCGGTGCGGCGCTGTCCCTGCGGGCGCACGACGGGGGTGCCTGAGGGCACGACCGTCCCGGCCCGGCCGTGGTAGCCGATCGGCAGGTGCTTCCAGTTGGGGGTGAGCGGGTCGCTGTCCGGCCGGAACATCCTCCCGACGTTGGTCGCGTGGTGCTCGGAGGCGTAGAAGTCGACGTAGTCCGCGACCGTGAACGGCATCTGCATTTTCGCGTCGACGATCGGGTGCAGCGCCTGCTCGACGGCGCCGCGGACGTCGGGGTTGTGAAGCCAGCCGTGCACCGCCGCGCGCGCCTCTTCCCAGACGGGCCGGCCCGCAGCGAGCAGGGCGTCGAGGTTGCCGGCTGCGAACAGCTCAGCCCGCTCGGGCAGCAGCTGCTGCGCGGCGGTGGTCAGGTCGAGCACGCGGTAGCCGACAGCGACCCCCACGCGGCTGCGCGGGTCATCAGAGAGGCGGAAGGAGCCGTAGGGCAGGACTTCGGCGTCCCAGGGAGCGTCCGCGGGGATGTCGAGCCACGGCGCGGTCATGCGCTCACCTCGGGCAGCAGGCCGAGGGCGACCAGGTCGTCCATGGGGTCGCGGGTGCTGCAGGTGCCGAAGCCGACGAACAGCGCTCGGATGCGAGCGGCCGTGCCGTCGTCCAGTGTGGCGGCCCACTGTGCGAGCGCGGCGATGTCGCGCTCCTCCAGCAGGTCCGCGACGTGGGCGGCCTGTCCGCCGTCGGCGGCGTTGGCGACGGCGGCCAGGACGTTCAGGAAGCCGTGGTGCTCGAAGCCCGTGGCGCTGTCGCGGTACCGAACCGCGTGGTGCAGGCCGGCCGTGAGTTTGAACGCCAGCTGCTCAGCGGCGCAGGTGATCAGCCCCGCAGCGAGCTGGGCCGAGGTCGGGAAGGCCGCTGCCGTCGTGCCTCCTATGCGCATCTTCAGGCGTCGCCCAGCCGCTCGTACGACCGCGGCGGCGTCAGGAACGTAGGAGTCGAGCGGGACCTCGACGTACGCCGGAACTCCCTGCTCGAGCATGTCGTCGAGGGCGTCCAGGGTGAGCGGCACGCCGGCGTCGCCGGCGGGCAGCTCGACAGCCTTCAATCGCAGGCGGGGGTCCGCGGCAACGGTCTGCAGGGCAGCGGGCAGAGCTTCGACTCCGCCGGGTACGACCAGCCCAAGATCGAGCTGCGCGTCGGGGTGGAGGACCGAGCGCAGTTCGACGAGCCGCGGAGCGCTGCACAGGAACGCCCCGACGTAGGGCTGCGCCGGGCCGGCCTGTCCGGCGGAGAAGGCATCCATCGCCTGGGCCATTGGCGCGTTGCCCGGTGGGAAGATGGCGGCGTCGTCGAGCAGACCGGCGAACAGCGCCGGCGCCCGGCTGGTCCTGCGAGCTGCTGCCGGCTGCACGGGCAGATTCGGTGGGTGAACCTGTCGATGCCTTGGCAGGCCAAACTGGTAAGGCCCGAGTGTTGGTCTGTCGGCCGTAGGCCGAGGTCGAGGGCCGCCTGGGGCGAGAAGTTCGGCACGGAACGTGTGGCGCTCGAGGACCTCCCGGCTCTTGTCACACCGCTTGAAGAGGGCCTCGCAAGCAGCGGGTGGACGCGTCGTCCGCGTCGCACCCGACGGAGAAGGCCAGTTCTCGCTCACGGGCGCCGTCGTGACGACTCTTGCCCAGTCCCCGTCCGAAGAAGGGGAGCATGTTATGCCTCTGAGCATCAGAACGTCCGCTGCGCGGCCGGCTCGCTGCTCAGAGGCGGGGCGACCGGCGGGTCGCTTGTGTCCGCCCGGGCGCGGGCGGCACGGGCCAGGCGGCGGTCCCGGCAAGGGTTCGCGGCGAGATTCTGGGCCGTCGTCCGTCACAGCGACCGGCGTGTCCGCACTTACCTCAGGTGAGGGGCGCCTGTTCGGTGCCTGGTCGCGGAGGTGGGGATGGGCGGCACGGCACAGTCCAGCCTCGAGCCGGCCCTGGTGGACGCTCGAGACGAGCTTGTCGTCGAGGTGGCGCGGCATCGTCGGCATCGGTTTCCTGCGCGGACGGAGTCGGTGCGCGCACGCTACGACCGGGATGAGCTGGCGGTCGTGGCCGCGGCGGCGGCGCGGGCGGGCATGACGGCGAGCGGCTATGTCGCGGCCACGGCGCTGGCGGTCGCGTCGAAGACCCGGCCGCCGGACGCGTCCGGGGATCGGGAGCTGCTCGCGGAGCTGCTGCAGGCCCGGTTGGCGGTCCGCCGCTATGCGGTGAACGTCAACCAGGGCATCGCCGCGCTGCACTCCGGCGCCGGCGCGCCGGTGTGGCTGCAGCGAGCGGCCGCCGGCTGCGACCGGGCAGTGGCCCGTGTGGACGAGCTGACGTCCCTGCTCCTGCAGGGCAGGTCCTGACGGACACGGAGTCCGTGCCGGCCCGGCTCTGAGCGCCGAGGAGATTCGGGGATCGGATCGGTGCTGCCGCGTGGCCGGGACGTCGGCGGGCTGCTGCGCTACTTGTTCCTGGAGGGCCGAACAGGCGAGTCCGGGCTGGTGGCGGACCACACCGCACCGCGGCTGGTCGCCGTCTGGGACCACGACCTGCCCCGCCTCGAACCGGGTCGCACCGCGGCGGGCTGACGGGACGTCCGTGCGTTGGCGGCGGCGCTGTCCGCGCCGGTCGCGATCGCGAACGTCGACCTGGCCACCAAGCCGGTGTATCACCTGGCGATCGCGGCGGTGAAGGACCCACAGACCGGCCAGCTGCTCGACAAGCAGTTGAGTGACGGGCAGTGGGCGGACATCGCCGCCGAGTATCTGCACCAGATCGGGCTGGCGAAGCGCGGGGATGAGCAAGCGGTGCGGTGGGTGGCGGTGCGGCACGCCGATGACCACATCCACGTCGTCGCGACCTTGGCGCGTCAGGACGGCCGTCGGGTGTTCCCCCGCAACGACCACTACCGGGCGCGGGAGGCGAGCCTGATCGTCGAGGTCCGCTACGGCCTGATCGGCACGAGCGCGGCGGGTCGCACCAGCCCACGACCTCCGACTCGAGGGGAGACTCGCAAGCACCAAGCCACCGTCGAGGCGCGGCGCAAGGCAGGGCGGCCGGGGCCGGCGGCACCCGACCGGCTGGTCCTGCGGCAGCTCGTCAGGGCCGCCGCGGGCAGCTCGAGCAGCTGGGAGGAGTAGCGCACCGTCGAGCGCGGGAACGGGCCTTTCCCCCCACGCTCTTGCTGCCCTGCGCGGCGAACTGCATGACTTGATCAACTACATTCGCGCAGCCGCCGCAGGCCCTCATCCGATGGAAGGAAACGCATCATGACCCTCAATGTGCCCGACACCCGACGGCTTGCTCCCGAGGCCGACCCGTCAACCGCCCCCCGAGAGCACTCGTCCGACGCGACGCTCTACGAGCGTCTCGGCGGCTGCTACGGCATCGCCGGTGCCGTCGACGTGCTCGTCGACCGTCTGTTTAAGAATGTTAAGGTGAACGCTAACAACAAGGTCCCCGAACATCATGGCAACCCCGCGAACGCCGCCGGTTACAAATTCCTCGTCACCGCCTGGTCCATCGAAGCCACCGGTGGCCCGAAGTGCTACATCGGCCACGACATGACTGTTGCGCACGAGCATCTCAGCATCGACAAGGACGGTTCCGACGCCGTCTACATAGAAATCCAGGCCACCCTCTTCTATCTCGGCGTCCCGGCCCGGGAAATCAACGAGTCCATGAACATGATCGAGGGCTTCCGCTCGGAGGTGGTCCTCTAGGTGTCGCGTAGGGCAAGTCGGTCGGGCGGCTGATCGGCGGTACGCCTCCCATGGCGCCTGGGCTGTGAAGAGAATCCACCCGCAGCGGTCCTACGCGACCTTGTCGAGGGTGACTCGGTAGCCGAGGTTGTGGAGTTGGGTGATGAGTCGGTCGCGCTGTCGGTCGGGGTTGCGGCG
>JALYNC010000097.1 GCA_030773415.1 Actinomycetota bacterium | reverse complement strand
GGCTCGTGCAGGCGGACGCGCAGTCCCTGCCGTTCCGGGACGCGTCCTTCGACGTCGTCGCCTCGGCGTTCGGGGGCATCCCGTTCGTCGCCGACTCCGCCGGGGCGATGGCCGAGGCCGCACGGGTGCTCCGGCCCGGGGGCCGGCTCGTCTTCTCCGTCACCCACCCGACCCGCTGGGCCTTCCCCGACGACCCCGGGCCGGGCGGGCTCACCGTGGGGCAGAGCTACTTCGACCGCACGCCGTACGTCGAGGTGGACGCGGACGGCACCGCGTCGTACGTCGAGCACCACCGGACGCTGGGCGACCGGGTGCGCGAGCTCGTCGCCGCCGGACTGCTGCTCGAGGACCTCGTCGAGCCCGAGTGGCCCGACGGGCACGAGCGGCACGACGGCCCCGGCTGGCTCCCGCCCGTCGCCGCGACCTGCTGCTAATGGCGCTGACCGCGGCCACCGGCTGCGTCGACGCGGTCAGTTACCTGGGGCTCGGGCAGGTCTTCACCGCCAACATGACCGGCAACCTGGTGGTGCTGGGGCTGGCCGTCGGAAAGGCCGAGGTGGTGCGGGCGGGGCTGTCGGTCGTCGCGTTCGCGGCCTTCGCCGCCGGTGTACTGGCCGGGGCGTGGTTGGCCCGGCCCGCTCCGGTCGCCGTTCTGTGGCCTGCCGGCGTCAACCGGGCGCTGCTGGCGGAGCTGGCGATCCTGTGCGCCTTCCTCGCGGGCTGGCTCATCAGCGGCGCAACCCCGGGCCTGGCCATGCAGTACACACTCGTCGTGCTGTCCGCGGCGGCGATGGGCGTGCAGAGCGCGCTGACCCGCCGGATCGCCGTGGCCGGGGTGGCCACGACGTACATCACCGGAACGTTGACGGCCGCCCTGGCCGACCTGGGGACCGCGGGGGCCGCGCGGTCGTCCGCCGTCCGGGCCGCCGGCGTGCTCGCGTCCCTGGTGGCAGGTGCAGCGGCGGGCGCCGCGCTGATGTCCGCCGTGCCCCTGGCGGCACCAGCCGTGGCCGTGCTCCTCGTGGCCGGCGTACTGGCCGCCTCGCACAGCCTCCCGCGGGGTGCGCCAGCCGGTTGACCGTGGACCGGCCGGTTTGCCGACCCGCCCGTTCGGGGCAAGACCCTCAGGCTGAAACCCCGGACCAGAGGATGCTGGCTATGACCCCGCCCATGACGGCAGCCCGCCGGCTGACCACTCCGCTGTCCGTCGCCTTCACCCGCGCCCTCGACGAGGGGGCGGCTGCTCTCGGCGCCCTGACGGGCGCGTCCCCGACGGACCGCACCGACCGATTCCGGACGTTGCTCGCGATCTACGACCTGCACGCCGCGCCGCTGGAGGACATCGGCGAGCGCGCGCGCTGGCAGCACCATCCCGCCGTGGCGGAGCTGAAGTTCCGGCTGGAGGCGGAGTGGGTCGACGAACTGACCTCGCTGAGCTCGCCCGAGCTACCGGCCGCGCCGGTCGACGCCATGCGCGCACTGGCCGCCCGCGACCGGTTGCCGTCGGTCTACAAGTGGCTGGCCAAGGATGCCGACTGGGACGAGATGGTGCAGTTCCTGGCGCTCGAAGGCGGCCCGGACGCCGGCTTCGACGACCTGGTCGCTGTCGGCCAGGTAGGGCTCACCGGCTCGGCGAAGATGGAGCTGGGGACCAACTACTGGGACGAGATGGGCAACGGCGACCCGGACGCGGTGCACACCGTCCTGCACGACCGGCTCGTCGAGGCGATCGACATGCCGCGCATTCCGCGCGAGGACATGCCGGAGCCGGCACTGGAGCGTGCCGCGCTGGGCGGCCTGGTGACCACGAACCGCTGGCTGCAACCGGAGATGCTGGGTGCCCTGGGACTGCTGGAGCTGCAGGCGGGGCCCCGGTGCCGCCTGGTGCTGCAGGCGTTCGACCGCCTCGGCGCCCCGCAGGCGGCGTACCCGTTCTACGAGGTGCACGCCGAGGTCGATCCACGGCACGGCAAGGATTGGCTGGACAAGGCAGTGGGCCCGCTGACCGAGGAGCACCCGCAGTGGGCGGCGCGCATCGTCCGCGGGGCGTGGTGGCGGTCGGCGGTGAACCGGGCCTTTTTCGACGACGTCGAGCGCCGGCTGCGAGGTAGCCGTTCGGCCGCCTAGCGGGACAGCCCGCGTCGACAGCGAGGTCGGGCGACTGCACACGGTGCTGCTCCACCGGCCCGGCGACGAGCTCAAGCGGCTGACCCCGCGCAACAACGCGGACCTGCTGTTCGACGGTATTCCCTGGGTGGCGCGGGCGCAGGAGGAGCACGACCTCTTCGCGGCCGTGCTGGCAGAGCACGGAGTGGAGGTGCTCTACCTGCGGGCGCTGCTCGAGGACAGCCTCGACATCCCCGACGCCCGGGCCGCGGTGATCGACAGTGCCCTGCAGCCGACGCAGATCGGCCCGGTGCTGGCCCGCAGCCTGCGCACCCACCTGGAGGGGCTGGACAGCGCCGCGCTGGCGGAGGTGGTGATCGCCGGTCTGGCGCACGGTGAACTGGCAGTTCGCGGGGCGCACGATGAACTGGCAGTCAGTGGCGGGATCGTCACCCGGATGTCCGGAGAGCACGACTTCCTGATCCGGCCACTGCCGAACCTGCTGTTCACCCGTGACTCCAGCGTCTGGATCGCCGACCGGGTGGCGGTTACCCAGCCCTCGATGCGCGCGCGGCGCCGCGAGAACGTCCTGACCGGCGTGGTCTACCGCTTCCATCCCCGATTCGCCGGGACCGAATTCCTGTACGGCGGCAGCGCCACGGCGGAGGCGTGGCTGGAGGGCGGCGACGTCCTGGTGCTGGCCGAGGGCGTGATCGCCGTTGGGGTCGGGCAGCGGACCGGACCGGCCGGAGTGGAGACGTTCGCCCAGCGCGCCTTCGCCGCCGGGGCGGTGCACACCGTGCTGGCGGTGCCCATCGCCCAGGAACGCGCCACCATGCATCTGGACACGGTCTGCACCATGGTCGACCGCGACGCCGTCGTGATGTACCCGGCGGTGGCGGACACCCTGGTCGCGTACACGCTCCGGCCCGACGGCGAGGACATCTCCGTCTCGGGCCCCGATCCGTTCCTCGCGGCGGCCGCGGCAGCCATGGGCATTGCGGAGCTACGGGTGATCGACACCGGACTCGACCCGGTGACCGCGGAGCGGGAGCAGTGGGACGACGGCAACAACACCCTCGCCATCGCCCCCGGGCTGGTGGTCGCCTACGAGCGGAACACCGAGACCAATGAGCGGCTTACGGGCGCCGGCATCACCGTGCTGCCGATACCCGGCAGCGAGCTGGGCAGCGGCCGGGGCGGGCCGAGATGCATGTCCTGTCCGGTGCTCCGGGCGCCGCTGGAATAGCCGTGCGGGCAGAACGAAGCGGAGCGCGTTGACTACCGTGAGTTAGGAGCGTCAGGGGAGCTCGTGGGCAACGTCCCTGGTTGAGTGCACGGGCGCCGCCGACGGGGGGGTTGCGGCGGCGCCCGGCAGTCCCGACTGTAGCGCATAGTGACCGGTACTCCATCACCCACAGGTGTTGCGCGCGCAACAACTTTGCCCCGCCGCCGGCTGAAAGGATTGTTGCGCCGCGCAGGACCCGCACGCACTGGCCGAAGATGGCGGCAGCCCAGCGGGTCAGCGTTGAGGTCTACGCCCCGCCACCCACACCCCCAGCAGCACCACGGCGGCTCCGGCGAGGGTGTGCCAGCCGACCGACTCCTGCAGGAAGATAACGCCGACGACCACGGCGACGACGGGGATGAGGTAGGTGACCGTGGACGAGGCGGTGGCGCCGATCTCGCCGATCAACCGGTAGAAGAGCAGGTACGCGGCCGCCGTCCCCACGGCCCCGAGCATGACCATGCTGCCCGCCACCTTCGGAGTCAGGGCTGCAGGCGCAAGCCAGAACGGTGCCAGCGTCACCATGAGCCCGGCCGCGCACAGCAGCTGGGCGGCGGCGAGCACGGGCGGCGAGCCCCGGCCCGACAGGTACCGCCGGGTGTAGGTGATCGCGACGCCGTACGAAGCGGCCGCGCCCACGCATGCCAGGCTCCCGCCAAGCGCCGGCGAGCCGGCGGTGTCCCACGGGGCCAGCACCAGCACCGTGCCGAGAAACCCAAGCCCGAGCCCGGAGACGGCCGTCGGAGTGGCCCGCTCCTCCGGCAGGACGACGGTTGCCAGTGCCACCGTGAACAACGGGGTCGTGGCGTTGCACACCCCGGCCAGGCCCGAGGAGACGTACTGCTGGCCCCAGGCGTAGGCGAGCCACGGCACGACGTTGCCGAAGACACTGACGACCGCCAGATGCGCCCAGGTGGTAGCGCCGCGGGGCAGCGGCCAGCCGCGCGCCACCAGGTAAAGCAGCAGCGTGGCGGCGCCCAGCGTGATCCGCCCGAACGCGATCCGCACGGGGTTGAGGCCGTGCAGCGCCAGCTCCACGAACAGGAAACTGACGCCCCAGATCCCGGCGAGCAGACCGAGCCGGGAAGCGGCCGATCGGCCGATGGCGGCCGGCGTCACTCCCGGGCCGGATGTCACAGGATGAACGGGACGGCGCCTGTTCCGGACTCCAGGGGACGGCCGGCTGCCTGCCAGGCCAGCATGCCGCCGTCCAGATTGACCGCCGGCAGTCCGCGGCCGACGAAGTAGCCCGTGACCTGCGCGGAGCGGTGCCCGCTGCGGCAGACGACGACCAGATCGGCGGCGGGGACCTCAGCCATCCGGTTGAGCAGCTCGCTCATCGGAATGTGTAGCGCGCCGGGGGCGTGCCCGGCCAGCCACTCGTCCTGCTCACGCACGTCGAGCAGCACCGCGTCCGGCGGAACGCCGGCGGCGGAGACGGCAGGCACACCCAGGTAGCTCACTCCGGGTCGGTCTCGCCCCGGACGAGCGTGACGTACCGCTGGTAGCCGCGTCGACCCGCCATCTTCCAGGCGAAACGCGCCCCAATCGGCAGGCGTCCCAGATACGTCGCCTGCTCGTCCTCGCTCGCGTCCTCGAGCAGCGCGCCCAGATAAATCATCATCTTGTCGCGCTCGACCCCGCGGACGCTGTCCTGCCCGACCTTCGACCACTCCTCGCCCGTGAGGTGCTGCTCGACCAGCGGCAGCGCGTGCCGCTCGTGGTCGGTGAGGTAAGACGTCAGGTCGGCGGACACCTGCTCCACCACGGTCCCAAGCCGGTCGCGCACGTCGGACTCGACGTGGACGACGAACGGCGGAAGCAGCGATCCGATCTCCCGCACCGACGCGTTCAGTTTTTCGCCGCGGGTGCGCATGGACGCCACGAAATCGCCGTGCTGCGGGCTGCGCTCGGCCAGCTTCGGCCACAGCAGTTCCTCGTCCGCCGCCAACTGATCGCGGAGCGAAGTGGTGAAGTCGGCACAGTGCTCCCCGACCATCTCCGCGCGCGGCTTGTCCCCCGGCTCGACGCCGCGGATCAGGCCAGGCAGCAGGCGGAACTCGCGCAACAGGGCACGGTTCACGATCACCCGGTCATGGGTCTCCGGAGTGGCCGGGGTCTGGGTCTTGCTCATGCGCCGCCCGTCGTTCGGTCGTCTCAGGTGAGGGCGACATTGTTTCCGTTGCCCGGCGGCATCGCAATCTCGATGCCTCCGCCACCGACACTACGGTGGATGCCCATGGGGGTCCCGCATGACAGCAGGGTCGGGCATGACAGCCCGGTCGGGATGACAGCGCGGGCGGGTACTCCGGAGGCAGGCGATCCGGGGGCCCTCGCGCCGGGAAGCACGGTGGCCTTCGTCGGCCTCGGCGTCATGGGGTCCGCCATGGCCGTCAACCTGGTGCGCGCCGGCTTCGACGTGATCGGCTACAACCGCACTCCGGGCAAGACGGCCGCCCTCGCCGCGCACGGCGTGCGGGCGGCGGACTCGGTGGCCGACGCGGTACGCGAGGCGAGCGCGGTGTTCACCATGCTGCCCGCGTCCGCGGACGTGGAGCAGGTGGCCCTGGCCGACGGCGGCATCGTGGCGAACGCCCGGCCCGGAACCCTCTACATCGACACCAGTTCGATCAAGCCCGAGTCGGCGCGGCGGCTCGCCGCCGCCGGCGCCCAGCGAGAGCTCCGCGTGCTGGATGCGCCGGTCAGCGGGGGTGAGCAGGGGGCCAAGAACGCCTCGCTGGCCATCATGGTGGGTGGCGACACCGACGACGTGGCGGCCGCGGCGCCGCTCCTGACGGCGGTCGGCCGAACCGTCGTCCATGTCGGGCCGGCCGGCAGCGGCCAGCTGGTGAAGCTGGCGAACCAGCTCGTGGTCGGCGGCGTGCTGCAGACCGTGTCGGAGGCACTCGTCCTGCTGGAGGCGTCCGCGGTGAACCTGCCGGAGGCCCTGCGGGTGCTGCGCGGCGGCCTTGCCGGCAGCGCCGTGCTGGACGTCAAGGCGGACGCCATGCACGCGCGCCGACTGGAGCCCGGCGGCCGGATGGCGCTGCACCTCAAGGACATGCACTCCGTGCTGGACGCCGCTCGACAGGTCGGGGTCGCGGTTCCCGCCGCTGCCGTGGTCGCTGAGCTGATGGCGGTGCTCCCCGCCCAGGGCCGGGGCGGCCTGGATCACGGGGCGCTGGTGGCGGTGATTGCTGAGCTCTCCGGCCGGTAGCGGCGACAGCGGAACCGGCGGCGAGCGCCCGGCACTCGGGCGGCGTGCCACGATGTGCCCATGGCGCAAGCGCTCCTGTTCGTGACCGTCGGTGTGGTGTTCGCCGGCATGTCCGCCGTGCTCATCACCACCGCCAATCCGGACTATCCCGTCCGGTTCCGCGACCCGGCGGTGGATAACCCGAGCAACGCCCGGCTGACCTACTTCGCCGCCGTGGCATGCGCGGTGGTGGCGGCCACGCGACTCAACGACCACGTGGCCCAGATCTACGCCGTTCTGATCGCCTTCATCCCGGTCGTAGGGCTGTACTTCGGCATCACCGCGATGCACAACAAGCGGATCCCCCGCTGAGGCACAACAAGCGGCTCCCCCCGCTGAGGCACAACAAGCGGCTCCCCCCGCTGAGGCACAACGAGCGGCTCCCCCGCTGCGTGACATCGGCGGCTCCGCCGCTGTGACCGCCTAGACAGAGCTACTCCGGCGACGTGGACGGCGTCGGTCGCCGCAGGGACGGCGGCTGGAGCTGGGCGCCGTTGGGCGTCCTCCCGCCGGAACCTGGGGCGGAGCCCCGATCGCTACTTCAGCAGCCGGGACATCCGGCGGTCGGCGAGCGGCTTGCCGCCGGTCTGGCAGGTGGCGCAGTACTGCAGGCTCTTGTCGGCGAACGAGACCTCTCGCACCGTGTCCTCGCAGATCGGGCACGGCTCGCCGGTGCGCCCGTGCACCCGCAGCCCCACCTTCTTCTCCGCCTTCAGGTCGCCGGCGGCAAGGCCGGAAGCGCGCCGCACCGCATCGCCGACCGTCTCCAGAATCGTGCGGTGCAGCGTGACGACGTCCTCGTCGCTCAGTGAGGAGGCCGGCTTGAACGGCGACATCCGGGCGGCGTGCAACACCTCGTCGGAGTACGCGTTACCGATGCCGGCGATCTTCGACTGATCGGTCAACAGCCCCTTGATCTGGCCACGGCCGGCAGCGGCGACCAGGTCCGCCAGCACCTGAACGGTGAAGGCCGGATTAAACGGATCCACGCCGAGGCGGGCGATTCCAGGGACCTCGCCGGGCTGGCGGACCACGTACACGGCGAGCCGCTTCTGCGTTCCCGCCTCGGTCAGGTCGAACCCGGACCCGTCGTCGAGCTGCACGCGCAGCGCCAGGGGCCCCTTGCCAGGCCGCGGCGGCGCCGACGGCACGCTGTTCTTCCACTGCAGCCAGCCGGCTCGAGCCAGATGGATCACCAGATGCAGGCCCGAGACGTCCAGGTCGAGGAACTTCCCGTGCCGCCGGACGCCGCTGATCTCCAGCCCGGCGAGCGAGGAGACCGGCGGTTCAAACGTCTTGACGGCGTTGATGGCCACCTGGTCGGCCCGGGCGACCATGCGCCCGGCGGTGCGCCCACGCAGAAATCCGGTCAGCGCCTCGACCTCCGGCAACTCGGGCATGGCCGAAGTCTGCCGCACCTGCGGGCGTACGGCGCGGCTTCACCGGGGATACGGCCCGGGACGGCAACGGGGCCGGGAACCGGCCAGGCAGCGGAGGTAGAGCATGACGGAGAGCAGCATCGAGCGCGGGGACGCCGAGGACCGGACGGACTCGCCGCTCACCCAGACCGAGATCCACCAGGAGGGTGACTCGGGTGCTTCCGCCGGCAGCTCGGGTGCCCGCGGCGACGCCGAGGAGCGCGCCGGCGTGCCCGTGACGGAGACGGACGCCGGCTAACTAAGGCCGCTCGTCCGGCCCTGGTATCCCAGCCGGGACGCCGCCCCCGCACTCCCGCAACCACTCGCCGTGGTGGCGGGCCGCCCATGTGCGGGTCACGAATCCGGTACGCAGCCCGCCGCGGGCACCGGCGTCGAGCGTGGCCAGCACGATGTGGCCGAGCACCAGGGCGGTCAGGCTGAACGCGGTCCAGCCGTGCACGAAGGTGGCACCGATGCGCCAGTCCAGCGGCGTGGCCTGACGCAGGTACATCACCAGCCCGGTGCCCAGCAGGACGGCCGTCGCCCCGGCCGTCAACGCCGTGTTGAGTTTCTGACCGGCGTTGAACTTGCCGGTGGACACCGGAGCGCGACGGCGTTCCCGCGGGTTCAGCCAGCGCCAGTCGTCGGCGGTGAAGCGGTTCAGCCGCCGGGCGTCCGACCGGTACGCCGACGACAGGGTGCCGAGCAGCAGCGGCAGCGGCAGCGCCAGGCCGACGTACACGTGGATCGCCCGGACGAGGCCGCGCTGGCCGATCGTGTTGGACAGCGTCGAGCTGTAGAGCGCCAGCGCGGTCAGCATGTCGACGGTCATCAGCACGGCGAAGCCGCGGTGGACCCACCGCTCCGCGGGGTTGAAGCGCCGGAGCAGCGGGCCGTCGGCCTCGGTTCCCTGGATCGCCGTCGCAGCAAGACTGTCAGGTGGTGGGGGCATCGCGCCGCCCGTTCGAGGCCCCGACCCAGGCGTCGATGTCGTACCCGCGCCGCTCCCAGTAGCCCGCAACGACGTCGCCCGTCACCTCGATGCCCGACAGCCACTTGATGCTCTTGTAGCCGTACATCGGCGCGACGTAGAGCCGCACCGGACCGCCGTGATGCCGGGTGACCGGCGCGCCGAGCATCTCGGTGGCGACCAGCACGTCGCTGCGGCGGGCCTGCTCCAGGGTGAGGCTCTCGGTGTACGCGCCGTCGCTGGACCGAAACCGCACCGCGGTCGCCCCCGCCCGCGGCCCGGCCGCATCCAGCAGCGTGGCGAGCCGGACACCGCGCCACGGCACGTCCGGAACTCGCCAGCCGGTGACGCACTGGAAGTCCCGGGTCAGCGACACCTGCGGCAGCCGCTCGAGGTCGGCCAGGCCGTACCGGCGAGGGCGGCGCACCAGGCCGCCGACGTCGAGGCGGAAGTCGGCCGGCGCGATGTCGGGAATCGCGGTGGTGACGGAGTAGTACCGGAAGGTGTTGCCCAGCGGCAGCAGGGAGATCAGCCCGGTGGGGTCACGGATCTGCACCGGCGTGAGCACGTCGTTGACGGTGTCCTGCAGCCGCCGTCCGGAGAGCACCCCGGCGGCGCCGAGCAGGCACAGTCCGAGGACGACGCGCCGGCCCACGGGGGTGCCGCCCGCCTCGCGGCCCGCCGATTCGGGGCCGGTCGCCTCCGGGCCGGTCGCCTCGGGGCCCACCGTCTCCGGGGCGGGCGCCTCCGGGCCGGTCGAGCTGCCAACCCGGGCGCGGGGTGACAGATCCCCACGCGATGTGCCGTCCACAGCCCTCACCCCCGTCCTTTTCCTCGACGGTACGTCGGCCGGCGGCTGTCGGCACGGTTGCTCAGTGGGGGTGTGCCCGGCGCCCAGGGTGTCGAGCAGCGCGCCGGGGAAGGCGGGGGAGGCTGATCCGGTTCCCCTTGCCGTGAGCGATCCCGGACGTGGCGTGGCGTACGGCGTCGCGGCGTACGGGTTGTGGGGACTGTTTCCGCTCTACTGGCCGCTGCTGCTGCCGGCACAGCCGGTGGAGATCCTCGGGCACCGCATGGTCTGGACGTTGCTCACCATGCTGGCTGTGCTGACCGTCCTACGGCAGTGGGCGGCGGTCCGGGGGGTGCTTCGGAGCGGACGCACCACCGCTTTGCTGGCCGTGGCCGGAGTGCTGATCGGCGTCAACTGGGGGCTGTTCATTCACGGGGTGAACACTGGGCACGTGGTCGAGATCGCGCTGGGCTACTTCATCAACCCGCTGGTGACGGTGCTGCTCGGCGTGATCGTGCTGCGGGAGAGGCTGCGCCCGGTGCAGTGGGTTGCCATCGGCCTCGGCGCCGTGGCGGTCGCGGTGCTGGCGGCGGACTACGGACGGCCACCCTGGCTGGCGCTGGCGATAGCCGGCACGTTCGCCGGTTACGGCTACCTGAAGAAGTCCGCGAACGTCGGCACCATGCAGAGCCTGTCCATCGAGACGGCGGTGCTGTTCCTGCCGGCCCTCGCCTACCTCGCCGTGCTGCACGCCGGTTCGGGTGGCACCTGGGGAACGTCCGGACGGTCCTACCTGCTGGCCACAACCGGCATCGTCACCGCGGCGCCGCTGCTGTTCTTCGGGGCGGCCGCCACCCGGGTGCCGCTGAGCACGATGGGCCTGCTGCAGTACCTCGCTCCGGTGTTGCAGTTTCTGATCGGCGTGGCGGTGTACGGGGAGCAGATGCCGCCCGCCCGGTGGGCCGGGTTCTCGCTGGTCTGGCTGGCGCTGGTGCTGCTCAGCGCGGACGC
>JALYNC010000096.1 GCA_030773415.1 Actinomycetota bacterium | reverse complement strand
GACGCCTACCGCGCCATCTCCCTGCTGCTGCGCCGCCCGCCGGGCCGCGAGGCCTATCCGGGCGATGTCTTCTACCTCCACAGCCGTCTGCTCGAGCGTTGCGCGAAGCTCTCCGACGAGCTCGGTGGCGGCTCGATGACCGGCCTGCCGCTCGTGGAGACCAAGGGCAACGACGTCTCGGCGTTCATCCCGACCAACGTCATCTCCATCACCGACGGGCAGATCTTCCTCGAGACCGACCTGTTCAACTCCGGTGTCCGCCCAGCCATCAACGTCGGCATCTCGGTGTCCCGCGTCGGCGGCTCCGCGCAGATCAAGGCGATGAAGTCGGTGTCCGGGCGGCTGCGCCTGGACCTCGCGCAGTTCCGCGAGCTCGAGGCGTTCTCGGCCTTCGGCTCCGACCTCGACAAGGCCTCCAAGGCCCAGCTCGAGCGCGGCGCCCGCCTGGTCGAGCTGCTCAAGCAGCCGCAGTACTCGCCGTTCCCGGTCGAGCGGCAGGTCCTGTCGATCTGGGCCGGCACCAACGGCCACCTCGACGACGTGCCGGTCGCCGACGTCCGCCGCTTCGAGAGCGAGTTCCTCGACTTCGTCGGCCGCAGCCGGTCGGCCATCTACGACGCGATCCTGCAGACGGGCAAGCTCGACGGCTCCACGGTCTCGGAGATGGAGTCGGCCATCGCCGAGTTCAAGCGGTCCTTCACGACCGGTGAGGGGCAGAGCCTGGTCAACGAGGCGCCGGCCGAGGCGATGGACGCCGACGAGCGCGGCCAGGAGAAGATCACCCGCTACGCACAGCCCTCCTCCGGTGCCTCCAGCGTGAAGCGCTGACGCATGGGAGCCGGACTCCGGGTCTACCGCCGACGCATCCGGTCGGTCACCTCGACGAAGAAGATCACGCGCGCGATGGAGCTCATCGCGGCGTCACGCATCGTCAAGGCGCAGCAGCGCGTGACGGCGTCGAAGCCGTACGCCCGCCAGATCACGCGGGTCATCTCGGCGCTGGCGTCGCAGTCGACGGTCGACCACCCGCTGCTGCAGGAGCAGGCCGACGAGACCCGCGCCGCGGTGCTGGTCATCACCAGCGACCGCGGTCTGGCGGGCGGCTACAACGCGAACGCGCTCAAGACGGCGGCGCAGCTCGAGGAGCTGCTGCGCAGCGAGGGCAAGACTCCGGTGGCCTACCTCGTCGGACGCAAGGCGGTCGGCTACTACCGCTTCCGCGGGCGTGACGTCGAGCAGTCCTGGACCGGCTTCTCCGAGCAGCCGTCCTACGAGGACGCCCGGGAGGTCGCGGAGGCTCTGATCGACGCCTTCCTGCGCACCGAGGAGCAGGGCGGCGTCGGCGAGATCCACGTCGTGCACACGGAGTACGTCTCCGCGCTCACCCAGCGGGCTGTGGCCAACCGCATCATCCCGCTCGTGGTGGAGGAGTCGGACGCCCCTCCGCCGGAGGGGGCGCTGCCGCTGTACGAGTTCGAGCCCGATCCGGCGGCGCTGCTCGACGCGCTGCTCCCGCGCTTCCTCACGACCCGCGTCTACGCGGCCATGCTTGAGTCGGCGGCGTCGGAGTCGGCGTCGCGCCGGCGGGCGATGAAGGCCGCGACCGACAACGCGGACGAGCTCATCAAGTCGCTCACCCGAGCGGCCAACTCGGCCCGTCAGGCCGAGATCACGCAGGAGATCAGCGAGATCGTCGGCGGCGCTTCCGCGCTCGAAGACGCCTAGCAGGACGGACCAAGGAGACCCACATGACACTGACTGCCGACAGCCCCACCGCGGCCGCTCCGCACGGCGGCACCGGACGGGTCGCCCGCGTCATCGGCCCCGTCGTCGACGTCGAGTTCCCGCCCGACGCGATGCCCGAGATCTACAACGCCCTGCGGGTCGAGCGGACCCTGGGCGAGCAGACCTCGATCCTCACGCTCGAGGTCGCCCAGCACATCGGCGACAACCTGGTGCGCGCCATTGCCATGCAGCCGACCGACGGCCTCGTGCGAGGAGCACAGGCCAAGGACACCGGGGCCGCCATCTCCGTGCCCGTCGGTGACGCGACCAAGGGCCACGTCTTCAACGCGCTGGGCCAGCCGCTCGACGTCGAGAGCGTCGACGCCGACACCTACTGGCCGATCCACCGGCCGTCGCCGGCGTTCGACCAGCTCGAGAGCAAGACCGAGATCTTCCCGACGGGCATCAAGGTCATCGACCTGCTGGCGCCCTACGTCGCCGGCGGCAAGATCGGCCTGTTCGGCGGTGCCGGTGTCGGCAAGACGGTGCTCATCCAGGAGATGATCTACCGGGTCGCCAAGGAGTTTTCCGGCGTCTCGGTGTTCGCCGGCGTCGGCGAGCGCACCCGAGAGGGCAACGACCTGTTCGGTGAGATGACCGAGTCGGGCGTCATCGCCGACACCGCGCTGGTGTTCGGCCAGATGGACGAGCCGCCGGGCACCCGCCTGCGCGTGGCGCTGTCGGCGCTGACGATGGCGGAGTACTTCCGCGACGTCCAGAAGCAGGACGTGCTGCTGTTCATCGACAACATCTTCCGCTTCACGCAGGCGGGCTCGGAGGTCTCGACGCTGCTCGGCCGCATGCCGAGCGCGGTCGGCTACCAGCCGACGCTCGCCGACGAGATGGGCGTGCTCCAGGAGCGCATCACCTCGACCCGCGGCCACTCGATCACCTCGCTGCAGGCGATCTACGTCCCGGCCGACGACATCACCGACCCGGCGCCGCACACGACGTTCACCCACCTCGACGCGACGACGGTGCTCTCCCGCTCGATCGCCGAGCTCGGCATCTACCCGGCCGTCGACCCGCTCGACTCGACCTCGCGCATCCTGTCCGCGCAGTACCTCGGCCAGGAGCACTACGCGGTCGCCCGCGAGGTGCAGCGCATCCTGCAGCGCTACAAGGACCTGCAGGACATCATCGCCATCCTCGGCATCGACGAGCTGTCCGAGGAGGACAAGGTCCTCGTCAACCGGGCGCGGCGCATCCAGCGCTTCCTGTCCCAGCCGTTCTTCGTCGCCGAGCAGTTCACCGGCATTCCGGGCAAGTTTGTGCCGCTGGACGAGACCATCGCGTCGTTCAAGAAGCTGACCGAGGGCGACTACGACCACATTCCGGAGCAGGCCTTCTTCCTCTGCGGCGGTATCGAGGACGTCGAGGAGAACGCGCGGCGCCTGGAGGCTTCGGCATCCTGACAGCGGGCGTCGGCAGTGCGAGGGCCGGAGGCTTCCGGCCGCTCGCCCGGCCGGTGCGGAGGGCGCTGCTGCTGCGCCGCGCGGGCAGCGCAGTATTGTCGAGCTCCGGGCATAGCGCCGGAAACTGAGGTCCGGAGGACACGTGGCTGACCTGCACGTTGAGCTGGTATCACCCGAGCGGCAGGTGTGGTCGGGTACAGCGCGGTCGGTTCTCGCCCGTACCGTCGAGGGCGAGATCGGCGTGCTGCCCGGTCATGCGCCACTGCTTGGTGAGCTGATCCCTGGACTGGTGCAGATCCGCCAAACATCGGGCGACGATCTGCTAGCGGCGGTTCACGGCGGCTTCCTGTCGGTGACGGATGCGGGCGTGTCCATCCTCGCGGAACAGGTTGAGCTGGGCAGCGAGATCGACCCAGCCCGCGCGCGTGCGGCCCTGGAGCGTTCCGCCACCGCGGGAGACGATGCGGCCGGCCGCCGGGCCACGGTCCGGCTACAGGCGGCGAACCAGACCGCCTGACGATCACGTCCGCCAGAGCAGCCGAGACCTGAACGGACCCGCTCCCGATGACGCTGCTGGAGCTGCTCGCGGGAATTCTCGCCGTTGGGGCTCTGCTGGTGGCGGCATTGGGAGTGCGGCGCATGCTGCTCCAGCGGGGCGGCGCGACGGTCGACATGAGCATCCGATCGCCCGGTGCGCGTCCCGGCCGGGGCTGGACTCTCGGAGTCGGCCGGTACGAGGCCGACCTTCTCGCCTGGTACCGGGCGTTCAGCCTGAACCCCCGGCCGGTCCGGACGATCGCCCGCCGAGGCCTGTCGATCGAGCGCCGACGCAAGCCAGCGGGTCAGGAGACGTTGGCCGTGATGTCGGGCTCGGTCATCCTGGAATGCGAAACAGAGGACGGGGACCTGGAGATCGCTCTGCCGGAAGGTTCGGTGACCGGCTTCCTGGTGTGGCTCGAGTCGGCCCCTCCCGGGCCGGCGGGGCGGCAGTACCGGTCCTGACGATCAACGCCTGCCCCGGTCGCCGCCAGGGCGCCACAGGACGTCCGCGCCGCCGTTGACGACGCGACCCTGAATGAACAGCAGATCGGACAGCCGGTTCAGGTACGTCGCCGGCAGCGCGGTGGTGGAGCCGGGGTCCTGCTCGATCAGAACCCATGCTGAGCGCTCGGCTCGACGCGTCACCGTCCGCGCGACATGCAGCAGGGCCGAACCGGGGGTCCCCCCGGGCAGAACGAAGGACCGCAATGGCTCCAAACCGGCATTTGCCGCGTCGCAGTCCGCCTCCAGCCGTGTCACGTAGCTTGCGTCGATGCGCAGGGGTGGGTACGCCGGGTCGGGCGTGATGGGCGTGGCGAGGTCCGCACCGACGTCGAACAGCTCGTTCTGCACCCGCAGCAACACGCTCGCCATGTCGGGCGGCAAGGACCCCAGTGCCATGGCCACCCCGAGTGCGGCATTCGCCTCGTCCACGTCCGCGTACGCGGCGATCCGGGCGCTCGTCTTGCGAACCCGGGACATGTCGCCGAGCGCCGTCGTGCCGTCGTCGCCGGTACGGGTGTAGATGCGGCTGAGGACTATCCCGGCATTCTCGGGCTCGTCCGCTGTTGTTTGTGGGTCGGGTGAGCCGTCCGGGCTGCTGCTGCTCATGGTCGGCAATCTAGGGGTCGGCCCGTGTTGTGTGCGAGCCGGCCGGCGAGTGACGCACGAGCTCGAGACACAAGTCGATGCCGGCCGCGACACCGGCACTGCTGCGGACGCCACGATCGGCGATGTATAGGACATCTGCATCGACCTCGACCTTCGGGTGCCGGCCCGCCAACTCGCCCGCTGAGTACCAGTGCGTCGTAGCGCGTTGCCCGTCGAGCAGGCCGGCGGCCGCCAGCGCGAAGGCTCCCGTGCAGGTCGACACCATGCGGGCGCCCCGGGTGGCGGCCCGTTGTAGGGCTTCCAAGACCGGATCCGGCGGCGCGTCGTGTGGGGCGTACCCGGCACGATGATCGTGTCGGCGCCTGCGAGCGCGTCGAGCCCATGCTCCGCGTAGACGGAAAAGACGGTTGTGGACGGCGCCAAGCCTGCCGAGGGCGCGCATACGTCGAACGCATAACGGTCGCCCTCGTGACGGTGCCCGAAGACTTGGGCCGGAATCGCGAGGTCAAATGCGACGACGTCGGGCAGGGCGAGAGCCGCCACACGGTGCATCCGCCCGATGTTGGCAGGATCTTGCGCGATTCGGCTGTTCTGCCTTACGCCTTACTGCAGACTGGCGTGCCATGAGATTGAAGCAGACAAGGACCGGCGGGTCGCCGTGCCAAACGCCGACGTCGGTTACAGCAGAAGGGACGACCACTGTGACGACGCAGCTTGGCGCTCGGTCGGCGTCGGGCGCCAGGGACGTAGGGCCGGCGAGAACCCCCTCATCGAGACACGGCTACTGGCCATCGGCGGTGCGCTGGCTCTGGCAGGCCTGGTCCTGGCGGTGATCGCCGGCGCCTTCCATGCCGCGCCTCCCGGCCACGACCCCAACGACCATGCGGCGACCTTCCCCGGCATCGCTGCCTCCCAGAATTGGGCAGTCGTGCACTTCGTCCAGTTCGCCGCCTACGCCGTCGCACTGTCGGGTCTTCTTGCGCTCTACCGTGTGGTGGAGCACCGCACGGGGCGCTCGGTACTGACCCAGATCGGCGTCGCGACGACCATCACGACGGCTGCCGCCGTGGCGTTCCAGCACGCCATCGACGGCATCGCGCTCAAGCAGGCGATCGACGCTTGGGCCGGGGCTCCGTCTGCGGACAAAGCATCCGCCTGGCGCGACGCGGAGCTGATTCGGTGGGTGGAGTGGTCGGGCGCGAGCTACGCGTCGCTACTGCAGGGCCTGTCGGTGATCTTGCTTGGGGTCGCCATGGCGCGGTCGCGCATACTGCCGCTCTGGATCGCCGGGCTGCTTGCCATCGCGGGGATTGGCTCGGCGACCTCCGGCGTCATCATCGGCCTGGAGGGCTTCTCCCACAATGTGGTGGTTGTCGAAACCTACGCCGGCCTTGCTCTCCCCCTCGCTATCGTCGCAATCCTGTTCACGAGTTGGCGTAGGAGTCGGTCTGCACCCAGGCGGGGCGCGCCTGCTGCTCGTTACGATGGCTTGCATGGCGCATGACCACGCGACCGTCGCGGAAGTGGAGTACCTGCGAACGATCTTCTGGCTGCAGGAAGCCGGGCTCCCGATGACCCCGGCGCGTCGGACACGGTGTCCAAGCGAATTGGCCGATTCCGCGCGGTTCTCTTCAAGATCGGCCTCCAGAAACTAGGCGCTCAACCGGAGTAGCTGCTCAGCAGCCGATGCGCTGCCTCTGCGTCCTGGGGGAAGACCAGCACGTCCATGCCGAGCCGCGGTCCGGACGACACCGCAATAGTGGCGCGCACGCCGTTGTCGGCGAGGTGCAGGCGAAGCTGCTCGGCCCCGGTGAAGGTCGGGACGAAGGCCACCGGCACGAGCAGGCCGTAGTTCCGCCGTCGCTGATCCCATGTCGACAGGACCGCGCTGCTGCCCGTTCCGAACGTCCAGCGGCACAGCAGGATGAGCAGGATGACAGCCAGCAGGGCCGTTACCGGTCCGAGCATGTAGTGGTAACTGGGAACTAGCGGCACCCTCGGCCTCCTGCTCCACAACCGCTACTCCGCGGGCACGCCCACTTCCGCCTCGATCATTGTGTCAGTTCCTCACGCCGGTCGGCGAGTCCGCGTCGGCTGCGCGGCGGCTGACAGAGGCGCATGCATTCTTCGCGGGTAGGGCGCAGCTCCTTGCCGTGGCTGTGGCGGGCTCCGGCGTGTTGAGCGGCCGCGGAACAAAAGCCGCTTACGGCGCACATGGTCACTGTGCGTCGGACCAGTGTTGCAAATGTGCTACCACTAACTCGCGGACGCCGATAGTGTGCGATCAGTAGTGATGATCTCGCTGGAGCAGTTGACGATCTGCACCTACGGAGGGGGCGTCCATGGACATGGCTTGGGGGGCAGACGACGCACTGAGCCTGTGCGGCCGGCTGGACGTCCGCAGTGCGCCTGACGTTCGCATCGCCTTGCGGAATGCGGTGGATTCCGGTGGCTCTGAGGTCGTCGTCGAGCTGAGCGGGTTGGAGGCACTCGACTCGACCGGTCTCGGCGTCCTGCTCGAGGCGCATCGACGGGCAGTCCATCAGGGCCGGCGACTGCGGCTACACGGGGTGCCTCCGCACATGGAACGCTTGCTCCGGCTTACCCGGTTGCACCGGGTGTTCGACTGGGACCGCGCCGCCCGCTCCGCTGCCTGAGGCCGCGTCTGACCCGGCTGCACCGGTACCGAAATGGCTGCCCGGACCGCGGCACTCCTTCGCCGCAAGAGGACGCGCCCGACCGGTTGTCCTCCGCGCCGGTTTCACCTCAGTGCCGCCGTCGTCCGCACAACGCACTGCGGGCGGCGACCTTTGAGCAGAGCCGTCGCCCGCAGACGCCTGAACTGTGGGTGCTAAGACCAAGCGTCAGGGATTGGCGATGTTGAGCACGCCAGCCCCGTACGCCTCGTCACTGGGAATGCGCGGTCCGCCCAGATGGCAGTAGCCGGACGGGCACGGCACGTCGTACAGGTCGGCCTTGGACGTGTCCGTGGCCGACAGCGACCGGGTGTAGTTGGTCGCCGGCGAGGCTTGCGGGGGGATCTCATCCACCACCTGTGCGCCTGCCCTGACGGCAGCGCCCTTGACGGCCGAAAAATCGGCGGCGGTCTTGCTGAACACCAGGTACTGCCCTGACGCGCTCTCCGCGGCCGCGGCGTCAAACGACGTTCCGGTCATCAGGCCCCCGACGACGAGCGCGGCAGTGGGAACTGCACCCCACCGCAGCCTGCCAACTGGATGCACGCAGTTCTCCCCAGATCGCAACGTCCGGCGTGACGGATCAGTCACGCAGGTTGCAGCAATGGGGCCCACTATGCCGGTTGTGCGCTCCGCACGAGGTAACAGTGATCTCAACCGGACAAAGCTCGTCCGTTCAGTGCTGATGGAACTCCGTCGGTGCTGACGGCGGACCGGGCGGAACGCCGTCCGCCGTCGTCGGCGGCAGGTTACCCGCCGGCGCATCCGGAACGGGCGGTGGCGGTACCGGCGCGCCACCCGCGGGTGCCGCGGAGACCGGCTCCCCGGCTGAGCTCGTCGGCCCGGGCGGGGGCGGCGGCGGGGCTGGCGTCGCA
>JALYNC010000095.1 GCA_030773415.1 Actinomycetota bacterium | reverse complement strand
CGAACGGCGACGACGTCCTGGCGCTCGACGAGCGCAACTCCCACAAAGAGCGGCGGACGCATCGACGCCGCCGATGTCCACTCGATCTCCCTCGACGACATCCGCCTCGGCGGGCCGCAGCAGGTGGCTGCCAAGCTGCGACAGGTGACCGCCGGCGCATTCGTCGTCGTCAACTGCACCGACTACGCCGATCTCGAGATCGTCGCGCTCGGGCTTCTCGAGGTGGAGGACGAGGGAAGTCGTCCCTGTTCCGCACAGGCCCGTCGTTCGTCCGCGCGCTGGCGGGCATCGAGCCCAAGGAACCGCTGCAGACCAAGGACATCTGGCCGGACGGTCACCCCGGTGGCCACGGCCTGGTGGTCGTCGGCTCGCACGTGGGGCTGACCAGCCGCCAGGTGGCGGCGGCGCGGCTTCGCGGCGGCCTGGCCGAGATCGACTACATGTGCCGACGCTGCTGGACGCGGCGCGCCGAGAGGCTCATCTCGCCGATGTGGCAGCACAGGTCACGACGTCGCCGTCCGCGGGCTCGGCATCCGGCGAGCAACGGTGCTTGGACAGCTGCTCCCGGGCGCCATCTCGGTGTTCCGTCTGGTCGAGGCTGCGGCCAAGGCAGTCGGTATGCCGTACGTCGTATTCGCCGGAAACGTCGGCGACGAGAACACGCTGGCGGAGGTCGTCGACCTGCTGGCCGGCCCGACCCGCCGCACGTGGTCAGCAGCTCTGGTCGACGAAGCTCGGGGTTGCTGAGCCGGCGGTCAAGCCTCCGCCGCTCTGGAAGCGGCGAACCAGTGAACCTTGCACGCGCGAGGCGGCCAGCGCCTCGGCCATGCGGTCCTGCAGCTCGACCAGCTGGGTGAGCACCTGATCGGCGCGTGCTCGCAGGTGGGACGGCACCGGGCCGAGGTCGCCCAGCTGCGGGTCCGGAACCTCCACAGGCTCGCCGGATTGCAGCAAGGCGCTCTGCTCGGCGCAGGACGCGGCGAGGCGGTCCAGCAACGTGGCCCACCCGGCGTCCGGGCCGCTCGGGGAGGTCACGAACTCAGCTGTGCAGCGGCCTGGTGCCAGGCATCCTGCAGGGGTTCGAGGAGCTGGCGAGCCGTGGCCACCCGCTCGGCGTCCCGGCGCACGTTCGCCATCGCGAGCTCGCTCAGCAGGTACAGATAGAGCTGGCCAAGCCCCGCGGCCGGCTCCCACAGGTCAGGCTTCAAGCTGCCGTACAGCTCCAGGATAATGTCCTGCGCGTGTCGCAGCAGGCCGTCCGCACGCTCGGCGTCGGCCCCGCGCAGGGCGCCCTCCGCCTGCCGCAGATCCAGGACCAGCCGGTCGTACAGCATCGTCAGCAGTCGTGCCGGTGAGGCGGTCGTGACCGAATCACTGACGTAACGGGCCCGAAGGGCCTGCGCTCCCGGACTCATCGCAGAAACTCCTGTCGGCTGGGCGTGCTGGGGCTGTGGGGCGTGCTCGGGCTCTTGGGCGTGCTGGGGCTTTTGGGCGTGCGGGGATTTCCGGACGGGCTCTGCCTGTCCATCGTGTTGGGGCGGAACGAAGCGGACATCACTGCGCTGACGCCCCTAACTGGCCGGCGAGCCACTGGCTCTGGGTGCGCAGCTTGCTCAGCGCCACCTCGAGTCCGCTGAACTGCCGCTGCAGCGTCTTCTCGCGCAGGGCGAGCCGCTGGTCCCACGAGCTGACGCGCTTGTTGATGTCGTCCACCAGCGACTTGCGCCCGGAGATGGCCTGGGTGAGCGACCCGTCGATGGAGTCGGTCGCCCCGACCGCCACGCCGACCAGCCGCTGAGCGACGCCGGCCACGTAGCTCAGCTTGCCCGCCGCCGCCCCCGCGAGGATGTCGACGTCGGCCTGGGTGAGGGTGCTGCGGACGCTCAGCCCGGCAAGCAGCGGATCGTTCGCCGGCGCGGTGAGCAGCTGGCCGGATCCGGTGGCCGCCTTGCCCCCGATGGTGCCCGCCGCGTCGACGCCGGATGTGGTCGCCGAGGCGGTCAGTCCGCCGCTCACGGTCAGTGCGAGTCTGGTCGACGATCCGAAGTTGGTGTGCTCCAGCCGGATGTCGCCGTTGGCGTCCACACGCGCGGCGGCGCTCAGGTTGTTGGCGCCGGCCAGCACGTTCAGCCGGTCGGCCAGCGTCGCGGTCGTCTCCGTGCCGTCGAGGGTGTAGATGGCGGTGACCCCGTCGGTGGTCAACGACACCGTCTGCCCGGCGGTGTAGGACGGGGCGGCGGTCAGGGTGGCGGCAGCGCGGGTGGCGGCGGTCGTCACCACGACGTCGTAGCTGCCTTCCCTGGTCTTGGGCGTGCCGGCGATGAAGCTCACGGTGCCGGTCAGGCCCGGGCTGGTGGCGGTGGCGGCGAAGGCGCCACTGGGGCCGACGATCCGCTGCAACCGGGCCGGATCAGCGGCGTACAGCTTCTCGAAGGCGGCGCGGTCGAATGACAGCCGGCCCTCGCGGGTCAGCTCAATGCCGGCCTCGCTGGGCGTGCCCTGACCGACGACCAGGGAGTTGATGGTGGACAGCACCTTCTGCTGCAGCGACCGCACGGTGCTGTCGGACAGCAGTGGCCCCCCGGTCTTGGTCGCCGGATCGTAGGAGGCCTGCCTGGCGATCGCGTCCAGCGCGGCGTTGGCCGCCTTGACCATGGCGTCGGCCTTGTCGCCGAGACCGGTGAGGTCCGGAGCTGCGTTGACCGACACTCCGGTGGCCAGCGTGCGGGCGGTCAGCGTCACACCGGGAAGCGCACCTGAGAAGGTGTTCGTCGACGAGGCCAGGGTGTACTGGCCGGGCGATCCGGCACCGACCGTCAGGACAGCGTCGG
>JALYNC010000094.1 GCA_030773415.1 Actinomycetota bacterium | reverse complement strand
GGTCGGGCGCATCAGTTCCGGACGTCGGACGCGCCGCCACTCAGGCGCCGGGCTTCACCGGCTTGCGGGACGCGGCACCGGCCGGCTCGGAGTAGGTGACCGTGATGATCCGGTCGTCCAGGTACGTCAGGGTGGTCAGGCTCGCAAGGCCGCACTGCCGCCGATCGGGCCGGTGCCACAGCCGGCGTCCTTCCGCCTTGCGCCGGGTGATGTAGATCGGCAGCTGATGGCTGACGCAGACCACGTCCCGCCCGCGGTAGGCGTCGCGGGCGTCCGCGGCGGCGGCGAGCATGCGCGCGGCGACCGCCTCGTAGTTCTCCCCCCAGGACGGCGCGAACGGGTTGCGCAGGTGGTGCCAGTACTCGGGGTGGCGCAGCACGCCGTCGCCGATGCCGACCGTCTTGCCCTCGAAGACGTTCTCGGACTCGATCAACCGCTCGTCCACGCCGATGTCGAGGTTGAACACCCTGGCCACGGGTCCGGCGGTCTGCTGCGCGCGCTCCAGTGGAGAGGCGATCACCGCAGCGACGTCCCGGTCGGTGAGGGCCACCGCCGCGGCATCGGCCATCTGCTCGCCCAGTACCGACAACCGGTACCCGGGAAGCCGGCCGTACAGCACCCCCTCGGGGTTGTGCACTTCGCCGTGACGCAGCAGGTGGACCGTGGTCAGGGTGCCGTTCTGCGTGATCGTCATGAGGTCACCTCGGCGTCAGCTCGAGCATCTCGGGCGGCTCGTGCGGCGTGCGGCAGCGCGCTGGCGATGCGGTCGAGGGCCGCGTCGTCGTGCGCGCCGGAGACGAACCATGCCTCGAAGGCGGACGGCGGCAGGTACACGCCACGGGCGAGCATCTCGGTGAAGAAAGCCTTGTAACGGAAGGCCTGCTGGGTTCGGGCCGTCGCGTAGTCCGGAACCGACCGGTCGGTGAAGAACACGGAGAACAGGTTCCCCGCCCGCGCCAGGACATGCTGCACACCCGCTTCGGTCAGCGCCGCCGAGACCAGCCGGCCGGCCGTCGCGGCGGTGGCGTCCAGCCGGGCGTACAGCTCGGCGTCGCACTGGCGCAGGGTGGCCAGCCCGGCCGCGACGGCGACTGGGTTACCGGACAGGGTGCCGGCCTGGTACACCGGGCCCGCCGGCGCCAGCCGCGACATCACGTCCGCCCGGCCACCGAAGGCCGCGGCGGGCAGGCCACCGCCCATCACCTTGCCGAACGTGAACAGGTCCGGCGTAACGCCCTCCAGCCCCCACCAGCCGCTGCGCGACACCCGGAACCCGGTCATCACCTCGTCCAGGATCAGCAGCGCGCCGGACGCCGAGCACAGCTGCGCGAGGCCGGCGTTGAAGCCCGGCAGCGGTGGGACCACGCCCATGTTCGCGGCGGCCGCCTCCGTGATGACGCAGGCGATGTCGCTACCGAACTGAGCGAACGCCGCCTCGACGGCGGGCAGGTCGTTGTACGGAAGCACGATGGTGTCGGCGGCACTCGCCCCGGTGACCCCGGGGGTGTCGGGCAAGGCGAGCGTGGCGACGCCGGAGCCGGCGCTGGCCAGCAGCGCGTCGACGTGCCCGTGGTAGCACCCGGCGAACTTGATCACCTTGGTGCGGCCGGTGAAGCCGCGGGCGAGTCGGATGGCGGACATGGTCGCCTCGGTGCCGGAGTTGACCAGCCGGACCTGCTCCACCGGCCCCACCCGGTAGACGATCTCCTCGGCCAGCTCGACCTCGCCGGCGGTCGGTGTTCCGAACGACGTGCCGCGGCTCACGGTCTGCCGCACGGCGTCGACGACGGCCGGGTGGGCGTGGCCCAGGATCATCGGGCCCCAGGAGCAGACCAGATCTACGTACTCGCGGCCGTCGGCGTCGGTCAGGTAGGCGCCCCGGCCCGACGTCATGAACCTGGGCGTGCCGCCGACCGCCTGGAAGGCCCGTACCGGCGAGTTCACGCCGCCGGGCACGACGGCCCGGGCCCGCTCGAACAGGCGGGCCGACTCCGGCGCCTCGTACGGATACGTCACGGCTGCGCACCCCCGGCCGCTGCCGGCTTCCGGGCGTCGAGCGCCTCCACGGCGGCGGCGATCTCCTCCAGCGCCCGGACGTGCTGGTGCGATCCTCGCGGATACGGGCAGTCGCCGAACGGGTCCAGGTGCAGCGGGTGGATGCCGGCGGCGAGGGCACCGTCCACGTCGGCGTAGGCCGTGTCGCCGACGAACACCGTCCGTTCGGCCGCCACGCCCAGGCGCTCCAGCGCCAGATGGAAGATCGCGGGGTCGGGCTTGTCGATGCCGACCACGGTGGAGTCCACGACCACCGCAACCGGGACGCCGTTGCCCTCTCCCACCTGGCACACCGCGTGCCGCACCAGCATCTCCTCGATGGTGCCGTCCGCGTTCGACACGATGCCGACGGCGTAGCCGTCGTCGGCCAGCGCCCGCAGGGCGTTCACCGTACCCGGCACGACGGTGCTCCAGACGGCGGCGGTGAAGAAGTGCTCCTCCAGCGCCCCCACCGCCGCCGCGAACCGCTCCGCCGGCACAGCCGCCGCACGCACGGTGGTCTCCCGGTAGGCAAGCCAGTTCGGCGCGCGGCCGGCGTCCATCGCCGCGGTGCCGGCGTAGTGCGCCCGGAACGCCTGCTCGGGGTTGAGCGAGCCGCCGAAGGGCTCCAGAACCACCTGCAACTTGTCCCGGTCGGGCACGAGGAACACTCCCCCGACGTCGAAGAGGACGGCATCCACGGCGCGGGTCACGTCGGACACCCTAAGCGCGGTGCGATCGGCACTGCTCGGGGGAGGCCCGCGAGCCGTGGCGTCCCCCCTACGCGGGGTCCAGCACCGCCCACGCGACCTGGCCGGTGAGGCGGTCACAACCGGTGTAATCGCCGCAGGGCTGCTTACCTGCGATCGTCATCCGCCTGTCATTCGAGACGTGCCCGATGCTGGTGAGCACCCGCGTCTCCCGGCCGTCGACATTGATCGTCAGACCGGCGGCCGTCTTCCTGCAGTGCACCGAGTGGAACTGACCGTCGGCAATGTCGCCCGACGCCGGCCTCAGCCCGACGAAGACCGTGCGCTGACTGCCCTCGACGAAGCAGACGGCGGCGTCGCCGTCGGACTCCAGCTTGAAGTAGCCCCCGGGGTCGCCGATCTGCCCCTTCTGCATGATGTTCGGCTTCAGATAGCCACCGGTGATCCGGAAGCGGGCACCGAACGAGAAGTCCCTGCTGCCTGGGTTCAGCGACGCCCGGTGCGGGATCGTCACGTTGCCGCGGCCCCTCGCGGTGAGCAGGCCGCCGCCGAGAGTCAAGCCGTCGTCGGACGAGAAGCTGCCGTCGTTGTCGTTGCGCGTGTCATTCACCCGCGTGCCGCCCGACTCCGACATCTGCCAGGAGCCGCCGAACCCGCTCGTCGTCGACCCCACCGCCGTCGAGGTGGTCGCGAGACCGAGCAGCAGCGCCGCCACTGTCAGCGGCAGCCCATGGCGAACCGTTGTCTGCATTCTGACTCTCCAATCGTCCGGCCGGATGTTACTCAATGTGCCGGGCTTATGACACTCGGCGAGCTACCTCTGCTGCCCAGTACGTGAGGATTACGGCGGCTCCAGCGCGCCGAATCGCGGTCAGTGACTCCAAAACCACCCGATCCCGGTCGATCCAGCCCCTGGCGGCCGCGGCCTCCACCATCGCGTACTCGCCGCTGACGGAGTACGCAGCGACCGGCACCGTCACGGACTCGGCCACCTGCCGGACGATGTCCAGATAGGCCAGCGCCGGCTTGACCATGACGGCATCGGCTCCCTCCGCGATGTCCAGCGCCACCTCGCGCAGCGCCTCCACGCCGTTGGCGGGGTCCTGCTGGTAGGCGGCGCGGTCGCCGAAGCGCGGAGCGCACTCGGCCGCGTCGCGGAACGGGCCGTAGAACGCCGACGAGTACTTCGCCGAGTACGCCAGGATCGCCACGTCGGGATGGCCGTCGGCGTCCAGCGCGGCCCGGATCGCCGCCACCTGGCCATCCATCATGCCGCTGGGCGCCACCACGTGGGCTCCGGCGCGGGCCTGCGCCACGGCCGCGGCGGCGTACCGCTCCAGCGTGCTGTCGTTGTCGACGTCGCCCGACGCGGTCAGGATGCCGCAGTGCCCCGAGTCGGTGTACTCGTCCAGGCAGCAGTCGGCCATCAGCACGGTGGCGTCACCCACCTCGGCGGCCAGATCCCGCAGTGCCAGCTGGACGATGCCGTCCGGATCGTCCGCGGCGGAGCCCCGCGCGTCCTTGACCGCCGGAACTCCGAACAGGATCAGCCCGCCGACACCGGCCTCGACCGCATCGACGGCGGCCGCCCGCAGGGAGTCCCGCGTGTGCTGGAACACCCCCGGCATGCTGGCCACGGGGGCGGGGGCGTCCAACCCCTCCTTGACGAACAGCGGCAGCACGAGGTCGCTCCCGGCGAGCCTGGTCTCGGCGACCAGCCGGCGCATGGCGGGGGTCCGGCGCAGCCGGCGCGGCCGGACGGCTGGGAAGCCGCCCGGCGCGGCGGTGCCGGCGGTCACCCCTACCGCGCCCGCTTGGCG
>JALYNC010000093.1 GCA_030773415.1 Actinomycetota bacterium | reverse complement strand
GGGCGGCGCCGTCCCGATGCTTGGGGGCCCTTGCGGGGAGGCGGCTGGCGGCGGGCCGGCCGGTCCGAGCGTCCGGGCGGAACGGAGGTCATGTGAAGGAGGCGCCCGCAGCCGGGCGGGCTCCGCGAGCCCAGTCGGCGGCAGCCATGGCGGGCTTGCCCTCCGCGCGCACGCTGCTGAGCGCCACCGGATGGGTGCCGGTGCCGACCAGCACGCCCAGCGCCCGGTCCAGCCGGATCTCCCCCGGCGCGAGGGCATCGCCCCGCACGGCGCCCACCGGCCCGAGCTTGATCCGGCGGTCCCCGTACCTGGTCCAGGCGCCTGGCACCGGCGTCGCCGCGCGGCTCAGCCGGTCGATCCGCAGGGCCGGAGCCGACCAGTCGATCCGGACGTCGGCGGGGGCGAGCTTCGGCGCGTGGGAGACGCCTTCCGCCGGCTGCGGCATGGGCGCCAACCGGCCGTCGGCGATCCCGTCCAGCGTGGCCAGCAGCAGCCGGGCACCGGACGCGGCGAGCCGGTCCAGGACGTCGCCCGCGGTGTCGGCCGGTCCGATCGGCTCGGTGGCGAAACCGAACACCGGGCCGGTGTCGAGCCCCTCGTCCAGCCGGAAGGTCGTCGCCCCGGTCAGGTCGTCGCCGGCCAGCACCGCATGCTGCACCGGTGCGGCGCCCCGCCAAGCCGGCAGCAGCGAGAAGTGCAGGTTCACCCAGCCGGCCGCCGGGACGGCGAGCACCGGCGGCGGAATCAGACCGCCGTACGCGACGATCGGGCAGCAGTCGGGGGCCAGCTCCGTCAGCCGGGCGAGCAGGGCGGGGTTGCTCGGACGGTCCGGGGTGAGCACCTCGACGCCGGCGGCCCGCGCAACCTCGGCCACCGGGCTGGCCCGCAGCGCCTTGCCGCGGCCGGCCGGTGCGTCCGGCCGGGTCAGCACCGCGATCACCTCGTGCGGTGAGGCCAACAGCGCCCCCAGCGACGGCAGCGCCGCGGCCGGCGTACCGGCGAAGACCAGTCGCACCTAGCGGCCGGTACCGAACATGGCGTGCGGGCTGAGTTTGACCTGCGGCGCCGCGAGCCCCGACCACTCGGCCTCGCGGATCGCGCGCATTGCCTGCTTGCGCTGCGCGGCGTCCAGCCGGTCGATGAACAGCACGCCGTCCAGGTGGTCGATCTCGTGCAGGACGCACCGGGCCATCAGGTCGCTGCCGTCGATCGTCACCGGGTCGCCGTGCATGTTGAACCCGCGCACGATCACCCGCTGCGGACGGCGGCAGGGGTAGTACAGCCCGGGAAAGGACAGGCACCCCTCCTCGCCGTCCTGCTCCTCGTCCGAGACCAGCTCCAGGCTCGGGTTCACCAGGTGCCCCACGACGTCGTCCACGTCATAGGTGAACACCCGCAGCCCCACCCCGATCTGCGGAGCGGCGAGGCCTGCTCCCGGCGCCTCGAGCATCGTGTCGGTGAGGTCGGCGACGAGGCGGCGCAGCTCCTTGTCGAAGTCGGTGACCGACACGGACGGGACCGTGAGCACCGGATCTCCGAACAGCCGGATCGGCTGAACTGCCACGTCGAACTCCTCCACAGGTCGTGCGGGCGGCGGTAGGCGCGACGCCCGGCCGTCGTCCGGCGCTACCGACGATCGTACGTCGGAAGCCGGCTACAGCAGCTCCAGCGGATCCACCTGGACGCGCACGCTGCCCGGCGCCTTACGGGCAGTGCGGGTGGCATGCACCTGCCGGAGCAGCCGCGCCAGCGCCGCGCGGTCCAGGCCGCCGGCCCGCACCAGCAGGCGGAAGCCGCCCTCGGGCAGCTCGACCGGTCCCAGTAGCTCCGGCGCAGGATCCGCGGCGGCAAGGGCGGTCCGCACGTCTCCAGTTGCGTCCGGCCCCCCAGTCACCGAGGCGAGAGGCACCGCGGGCGGCAGGGTGAGCGCCCGGCGCTCGGCCAGTTCCCGCTCGGCGAACCCGGCCGGGTTCCAGGCGATCAGCGCCTGGACGGCGGGAAGTCCGGCTTCGCCGGTCACCACCACCGTTCCCCCCTCGGCTGCCGGCCGGGCCAGGGCGGCGGCGGCGATCCAGCGGCGCAACGTCTCCTCGGCGGCACGCAGATCGGGGCGGCTGAGCATCGCCCAGCCGTCGAGCAGCAGCACGGTTCCGTACCCGGCGGGCGCGGGTGGCTCGGCGCCGGGCGTGGCGACCACCAGGGACGGTCCCTCCGGCGCGCGATCCAGGACCGTGTCACGGCCGGAGGTGTGCACGGCGGTGCCGGGAAATGCCCGCCCGAGCTCCTCGGCCGTGCGCCGGGCACCGGTGACGCTGACCCGCAGCGCCGTGCCGTCACACGCCGGACAGCGCCAGTCCGCCGCGGAACGTGAGCACCAGCGACAGGAGGGCGCCGCGCTGCCGGCCGACGTGCTGCCGGCCGACGTGCTGCTTCGGCCCGACGTACTGCTGCGGCCCGACGTACTGCTGCGGCCCGACGTACTGCTGAAGGTCAGCGTCCCGCCCGGGCCGGACCGGCCCAGCGGTCCGGCGCAGGCGGCACAGCGGGCCGCAGCCCGGCAGGTCGAACAGGCCAGCGCCGGTTGGTAGCCGCGACGCGGGACCTGCACCAGCACGGGAGCGCCACCGGCCAGAGCGGCCCGGCAGGCCTGCCAGGCCACCGACGGCAGCCGGGCGGTACGAGCGGCGGGGTCTCGTTCCAGCGCCGCGTCGCTGCCCGCGGCCAGTACCCGCGGCGCGACCGAGCGGACAACGGCACGTGGCGCCGTCAGTGCGTGCGCCCAACCACGCTCCAGCAGCGCCTGCCCCTCCGCGGTACGGGTCAGGCCGCCGAACAGCGCAGCGCAGCCGGTCAGCGCCGCGCGCAGCCCGAGCACCTCACGCGCGTGCGGGTACGGCGCCCGGGGCTCGGCGTGCGAGTCGTCCCCGTCGTCCCACAGCACCACCAGTCCGAGGTCGGCCACCGGGGCGAACATCGCGGCCCGCGTCCCGACCACCACTCGGGCCTGGCCGCGCCGCACCCGCAGCCACCGGCGGTACCGCTCAGCCGGACCGGCGTCAGCGGTGAGGGCGACGACATCCGCCGCGGGCAGCAGCCGCTCCAGTGCGCCATGCAACCGCACGACGTCGCGCCCGTCCGGAACCACGGCGAGCACCCCGCGACCGGTGGCGGCCGCCGCGGCCACCGCCGTGGCCACCTCCAGCGGCCAGCCCGGCCCGGGTAGTGCTGTCCAGACCGCCCGGGGGGCGCCCGATGACAGGGCGGCGAGAAAGGACGGGCCGGTGTCGTATCGCCGCCACAGCTGCGCTCCCTGCACGAGCGCGGCGGCGAGGTCCGGGCCGTCGGAGGTCGCGCCGCCGGAGGCTGTCTCAACGGTGCGCGGGAGCTCGCCCTCGACCCGCGCGTGCCGCGGGGGGATGGCGAGGCGCAGGACATCGGCCATCGTGCCGGCGTACCTGTCGGCCACGGCCCGGGCCAGACGAGCGACGTCCGCGCTCAGCACCGGCTCCGGTGAGACGACCTTGCTCAGCGGCGCAAGCCCGCCCCCGTGCTCGGACAGTGCCACGCGCTCGAGCAGGTACCCACCCACCTGCCGGCCGGCGAAGCGGACCCGGACGCGGCAGCCCGGCACCGCCGCCTCGTCCAGCTCAGCCGGAACGGCGTAGTCGAAGGCGCGATCCAGGTGCGGTAGCGGAACGTCCAGACAGACGCGCGCAACGGGACGCGCTACGGCCGGCTGCACCGTCTCGCGCGGCCCTGACCCGGGCCGCGCTGACCCGGGCCGCGCTGCCTGCGGCAGCCCTAGGCCCAGCTGCGGGATCTGCGGCAGCCCTGACCCCGGCTGCCCCGTTCCGGGCGGGACGGTCAGCGGCCCGCGGCTGCCTTGAGCGCCTCGGCCCGGGAGACCGACTCCCAGGTGAAGTCCAGCTCCGGCCGGCCGAAGTGCCCGTACGCGGCGGTCTGTGCGTAAATCGGGCGCAGCAGGTCGAGGTCCCGGATGATGGCGGCCGGGCGCAGGTCGAACACCGAGATGATCGCATCCTGGATCTGCAGATCGGGAACGACGCCCGTGCCGAAGGTCTCCACGAACAGCCCGACGGGGTGCGCCTTGCCGATGGCGTAGGCCACCTGCACCTCGCACCGGGTCGCGAGGCCGGCGGCCACCACGTTCTTGGCCACCCAGCGCATCGCGTAGGCGGCGGAGCGGTCGACCTTGGACGGGTCCTTGCCGGAGAAGGCGCCACCGCCGTGACGCGCGTAGCCGCCGTACGTGTCCACGATGATCTTGCGTCCGGTGAGGCCGGCGTCGCCCATCGGCCCGCCGATCTCGAAGCGGCCGGTCGGGTTGACCAGCAGCCGGTAGCCCGAGGTGTCGAGGTCGAGCCCGGCGACCTCCACGTCGATGACCTGCTCGGCGATGTCGGGCTTGAGCAGCGTCTCGATGTCGATGTCGGCGGCGTGCTGCGACGACACGACGACGGTGTCGAGGCGGACGGGGCGGCCGTCGGCGTACTCGATGGTGACC
>JALYNC010000092.1 GCA_030773415.1 Actinomycetota bacterium | reverse complement strand
ACGCTCGGTCGCATGCGGCGAGCGTAAGGCGGAGCTCCTGGTAGCTGCAGTTCGCGCGTTCAGCTACCAGCTTGCGGTCCATGCGTACCAGTCGCCGCTGACGTGGCGGAACCGTGGTGACTCGAGCGGCACGGCTTCGTCCACGCCAGTCAGCCCGCCGGGCAGATAGGCCAAACCGGCGTCATCGAAGATCGGCGCCCCGTTGGACTCCCAGAACAGCACGCCTGCGGGAACCTGCGCAGCGGTGACAACGCCGTACAGACCCACGCGGGAGGGCATTTGGAGCCGGTCCGCTGCCTCCTGCGACGGCGCCTCCTGCAGCCGTTTGACCTGGTTCTCAAATGCGCCACGGCTGAGGGTGAATCGCAGTTCCAGCGGGACGCCGGTGGAGACAAGGCCCAGAACCACCACTGCGGCAACGGGCGCCGCGGCAAACGACCGTGCCTGCACACCGTGCGCCCGGCGATAACGCACCAGACGCACCAGCCATACGACCGCCGCGACCATCAGCACAAGTGCCGCCAGTGCGGCTGCCGCGAATGGCATCAACCCAATGCCCGGGTGGCTGACGGCCCACAGAATGACCAGGGAGCAGGCGATCAGCACGGCGTGAAAGACCCGTCCGGGTGGGTGGGCGCGGCCATTCGCATCGGCGCTCACAGCAGCTGCAGGAACTCCTCCGCCGGCGCCGGCCGGCCGAACAGCCAGCCCTGCGCCAGCGGTGGGTCGATGCTGCACAGCGCCTGGTACTGCTCCTCGGTCTCGACGCCCTCCGCGATGCACTGCCGGGACAGTCGGCGCGCCATGTCGACGAGCGTCTGGACGATGACCATGTCCTCGGTTTCGCGGGGGAGCCCGGCGACGAACGACCGGTCCACCTTCACGAAGGAGGCCGGGAAACGGCGCAGGTAGGTCAGTGAGGCCCATCCGGTGCCGAAGTCGTCGATAGCCCAGCGGGTGCCCCGCCGGTGCAGGTCGTGGATCGTGGCGCTGGTCTCCGCTCCCCGGTCGATCAGGGTCTGCTCGGTCATCTCCAGGACCAGATGCTCCCGGGCCAAGCCGGAGTCGGCGAGCGCGAACTCGACCTTGCGGTCGAGTTTGTTGTCGATCTGGCCTGCGGAGACGTTGACCGCGAGGTCGAGCGGGCGGCCGATCTCGCGGATCCAGGACTGCACTTGCCGCGTGGACTGGAACAACACAGCGGTGTCGAGTTCGGGCAGCAGACCGCTCTCCTCGGCAATGTCGAGGAACGAGTCCGGCAACAGCAGGGAGCCGTCGTCGTCCCGGATGCGCATGAGCGCCTCCACGGCCACCGTCGACCGGCTCCGCAGATCAACCACCGGCTGATAGTGGACCACCACGCGGCCCTCCGGCAGGGCCCGGCGCAGCAGCGCGGCGATGCGAGCTCGCTCGCTGGCCCGCTCCCGCATGGCCTCGTCGAAGATCTGGAACCGGTGCTTGCCCCGTCGTTTCGCGCGGAACATCGCCTCGTCGGCTTCGGACACGAGCTCCCGCACACCGCGGGCCCCAGGGGCGCTCAGTGCCACACCGACGCTCGCGGTGAGGAAGAGCTCGTCGACGCCATGCCGGAAAGGCCGGCTCAGTTCCCGGTCGATGCGCGAAGCGAGCTCTGCGGCGGCCGCGGCATCCGGCACCTCGTCGCGGATCAGCAGGAACTCGTCAGCGCCGAGGCGGCCCACCATGTCGCCCGGGGAGACGACGGAGCGCAGGCGGGCTGCCGTCTCCACGAGCACGGCGTCCCCGGTGGCGTGTCCGAGAGCGGCGTTGACCAGTTTGAAACCGTCGAGATCGACGAATAGGACGGCGACCGGCGCGTCACCTTTGCCCCAGCGATTCAGCGCGGCTCCCAGCCGCTCGAGCAGCAGGGCGCGGCCGGGCAGCTCCGTCAGCACGTCGTGGGTGGTGGTCTGCAGCAGCTGCTGCTCCGCACGTCGGCCCTCCGTCACGTCCGCAATGGCCAGTTGCACCAGCGCGGATTCCGGCGTCGCTGCTGAGCGGGCAGCCATCCAGCGCTCGGGATCTCCGGACAGCCGCAGGTACTCCGGTTCGTCGGCGGGAGCCGCGTTGGCTTGCAGCAGCCGCTCGGCCGGCATGCGGTCCGCCGGGTGCAACGCATCGAGCAGCGCCATTCCGACCATCTCATTGCCTGCCCGGTGGCCGAGAACGGCGGCTGCAGCGTGGTTGGCGTACCGCACGATGCCCTGCCGGTCGACCACCAGGACGGCGTGCGGCGACGAGTCGAGCAGCGCGCCTTTGTCCACGAGCGGTGGTTCTCCTCGACGCTTAGCCGATGCCACGGAACGGCCGCTACTGCGAACCGAATCGACCAACAACATTTCAGATGATCGGGCGTTATGCGGGTGTTCGACACTACATTCCGTGGCATGCCCGGAGATCGCTGGCGGGTCACCGAGTCGCTACCGGCCGATTACCGGGGCTTCACTACGCTGGCTCCCCATGACTACGGGACAGGTGTCGGCGGCAGTTCCTCCGGCGGCCGTCCGGCGCATGTCCGAGTCCGCCTGGCCGCGCAGCCGCAGGCTTCTGCTGGCGTTTCTCACGCTGGGCAGTGGGTTGCTGATCATGGCGAGCCCGCTGCTGCAG
>JALYNC010000091.1 GCA_030773415.1 Actinomycetota bacterium | reverse complement strand
CGTACTCGCTCCGGAGGCCGCAGCGACGGCGGCGCGGGCGCCGCTGGAACAGGCGCTGCGGGAACGGGCACTGCTGCCGGCGCCGACACGCTGACGGCCGACGGCCCTGCGCCCGCCGCGGACGAAGCCGGCGCGAGCGGCAGAACCCGCCGGCCGCGGCGGCGTACCCGGGGTAACGGCAAGGGCGCCGGCGACGGCGCCGCATCGGCCACCTCGCAGCCGCAGGAAGGAACGGGCGGCTGAGCAACGTCCGCCTGCTCCTGCTCGCGGACACACACGTTCCGCGCCGCGCGAAGGATCTTCCGCCCGTTGTGTGGGACGAGGTCGACCGAGCCGACGTGGTGGTGCACGCCGGTGACTGGGTGGACGTCCGGTTGCTCGATGCCCTGCAGGCTCGCAGCCGCCGCCTGCTCGCGGTGGTCGGCAACAACGACGGCCCCGAACTGCGCGTCCGGCTGCCCGAGGTGGCCTACGACACCATCGACGGCGTCCGGCTGGCCGTCGTGCACGAGACCGGCGGCTCGGCCGGCCGAGAGGTCCGCTGCCAGCAGCGGTTTCCGGACGTCGACCTGCTCGTCTTCGGTCACAGTCACATCCCGTGGGATACCACCGCCCCGGGCGGCCTGCGGCTGCTGAACCCGGGCTCCCCGACGGATCGGCGACGCCAACCGGCGTGCACGTACATGACGGCAGGCATCACGGCGGGACGACTGGACGACGTCCAGCTGCACGCCCTGCCGCCGCGGGCGACGCAACGGCTCACATCGCCGGGCGCTGCCGGCGGCGAGCAATGACCACCCCTGCCGCGTCCGCCGTGACGGGCGTCCGGCTATGGTTCGGCGCCGCATCGTGAAGGAGCAATCGCTGTGAGTGTGCCGCCGTTCGTGGGGCTGCCTGCAGGGGTTCGGCCCGGCTTCGTCTCCACCGCTGGTGGACCGCTGGCCGTCCTGACTGCCGACCCTCGGGAGCCCGGGCGCTGCCCGGTGCTGCTCGTTCCCGGTTTCACCGGCAGCAAGGAGGATTTTCTCGCGCTGCTCCTTCCGCTGGCCGCCGCCGGCCACCCGGTGCTCGCCTACGACCAGCGGGGGCAGTACCAGTCGACCGGGCCCGACGACAGTGAGGCCTACACGGTTCCGAGCCTCGCCGCCGATGTCCGCCAGCTGGTGGACCACCTCGGTGGCGGTCCGGTGCACCTGCTCGGCCACTCGTTCGGCGGGCTCGTCGCTCGGCGAGCGGTGCTCGACGACCCGTCCCGGTACCGCAGCCTGGTGCTGCTGGGCTCCGGGCCCTCCGGCATTCCGGGGCAGCGGGCAGTCTGGCTACGCCGGCTGCGCCGGGTGCTCGACTACGGCGGCGTGGCGGCGGTCTGGGAGGCGACCAAGGCGCTCAGTGCCGGGAATCCGGCGTCCGCCGCCCTGTCGCCTGAGATGCAGGCGTTTCTGCAGACGCGTTTTCTGGCCAGCAACGACGTCGGCATGGGGGTGATGGGCGCCGCGCTGCTGCACGAGCCCGACACCGTCGACGAACTGCGGGACACGGCAGTACCGGTGCTCGTGGCGCACGGCGAGGACGACGACGCCTGGCCCGCCGCCGTGCAGGAGGAGATGGCGCGGCGGCTGGGCGCCCGTTACGTGGCTGTGCCGGGAGCGGCGCACTCACCGGCCGCTGAGGCGGCGGAGGCCACGGTCGCCGCCCTGCTCGAGTTCTGGGCGCACGTCGAGGTGCCGGCGGCGCAGCCCCGCTGATCACAGGGCGGCGTCCGATCGGCGTCCTAGGATCAGTTCGGGCCGCCAACCGCCAGCTCTCAGCTGCCGGCCGTCAGGTGCTAACCGTCAGGGGCCGTCGGACGACCGCGGTCCGCTGGACTGCAGCACGTCAAACGACCAGATCGTCGATCCGGTGGCAGCGGGCCCGTCCCCGGCCCGCCGGCCGGCCGACACCGCCGCGTGACCGGCGCCGAAGGACTGGCTCGCGGTCCATGCGGCGAAGTCCTCCTCGCTGCGCCACCGCGTGTAGACGAGATAGTTGTCGGTGCCCTCGACGGGTCGCAGCAACTCGAACCACTCGAAGCCGTCCGCGGACTCCACCAGGCCGGCTCGGCCGGCGAACCGCTGCTCCAAGGCCTCCCGCCGCTCCGCCGGGACGGTCAGGACGTTGATCTTCACGACGCTCATGCGGGTCATCCTGCCGCGTACGGGTTCGGGGTGCGAACCGGGCTGTCGTGGGCACATCTGGGACATGACGTCCCCTGACCCCGGACTGTTCGGACCGGCTTCCGTCACGTGGCGCGTTCACGCCGATCCCACCATGGTGGTCGCGGGTCTGCGGGCGCTGCTGATGCAGGCGCTGCACCCGCTGGCGATGGCCGGTGTCGCGCAGAACTCCGATTTCCGCACCGACCCGTGGGGCCGGCTGCAGCGCACGGCCGACTACGTGGGCGTCACCACATACGGCACCAGCGCCGAGGCGGAGAAGCTAAGCGCGCGGATACGGCGTATTCACAGCCACATCCGTGGTGTGGAGCCGGAAAGTGGCGAGCCGTATCGGGCGGACGATCCGGAGCTGCTGCGCTGGATCCACTGCTGCGAGGTGGGCTCGTTCCTGACCGCCTACCAACGCGGCGGTGGCCCGCTGTCAGCCGAGGAGGCGGACACCTACCTGGGAGAGCAGACGCTGTCCGCGCAGCTGGTCGGCCTCGATCCGGAAGAAGTGCCGGCGACGGTCGCGGAGCTGGACGCCTACTTCGCTGCCATGCGCCCGCGGCTGCGGGTGACTGCGGAGGCTCGCGAGGCAGCCCGATTCATCCTGCTGCCGCCGATGCCCCGGCTGCTCGCAGTGGGCACGCCCGCCCGCCCGGCGTGGGCGGGGCTCGCGACGCTCGCCTTCGCGTTGCTGCCACCGTGGGCCCGCCGGATGTACAGCCTGCCCGGCCTGCCGGTCACCGACATCGCCGCCACGGTGGCGGTGCGGGGCATGCGCACCGCCCTGAGCGCCCTGCCACCGGCCCTGCGCGACGGCCCGCATGTGCGCGCCGCGCAGGCCAGGATGGAGGGCACCGACTCCATCCGGCGGCTGCCGGCCACCCGGATCGCCTGATTCCGTCGGCGGGCGGCCCGCCGGAGCATCTGCGAACATACGGTTTGTCATGATCCGCCGGAAGGGGCACGGTCGCCCGAAGCTGCGTCAGTGCCCGCGCGCCCGCCACTCCTCCAGCGACGGCGCCTCGGCGCCGATCGTCGTCGACTCGCCGTGGCCGGTGTGCACGGTGGTCTCCGGCGGCAGGGTGAGCAGCCGGGAGGAGATCGACGCCAAGATGGTCGGGAAGTCGGAGTACGAGCGGCCGGTGGCGCCCGGCCCACCGGAAAACAGCGTGTCGCCGGTGAAGACGACGTTCGCCTCGGCGAGCAGCAGCGACACCGCTCCCGGCGAGTGGCCGGGAGTGTGCAGCACCTCCAGCGGCCCGATGCTGGCGCCGTCCGTCAGCTCGGCCGTGGGCGGCCGGTCGGCGTAGACGACGTCCCACAGCATCCGGTCGGCGGCGTGCAGCAGGATCGGGGCCCCCGTGCGGTCGGAGAGTTCGCCCGCCGCGTTGATGTGGTCGTTGTGCCCGTGGGTGCAGACGATCGCCGACACGTCCCGGCCGCGCAGCGCCTCCACGATCCGACCGGCGTCGTGGGCGGCGTCGATCACGATCACGGAGCCGGGCGTGCCGCCGGAAGCCGCGCCGTCCGGATCGCTCACCTCGACCAGCCAGACGTTGTTGTCGACGTCGAAGTCCTCCCCGTCCAGGGAGAACACCCCGGAAGTGACCACTTTCTCGATGCGCACGCGGTTCCTCTCGTTCGATACGGCTGGTCGTTCGATGGGCCGGGCGGGACTACAGCGTTACGACGGAGCGCAGCACCTCGCCCCGGTGCATCTTGTCGAACGCGCTCTCCACGTCGGACAGGGCGATCGTCTCGGTGACGAAGCCGTCGAGATCCAGCAGGCCCCGGCGATAGAGGTCGATCAGGATCGGAAAGTCCCGGCTGGGCAGGCAGTCGCCGTACCAGGACGACTTCAGTGCGCCACCGCGGCCGAAGACGTCGATCAGCGGCAGCTCGATCGTCATGGTCGGGTCCGGCACCCCGACCAGCACGACCGTTCCGGCCAGGTCCCGGGCGTAGAAGGCCTGCTGATAGGTCTCGGGCCGCCCCACCGCCTCGATCACCACATCCGCGCCGAACCCGCCGGTCAGCTCCGTGATCGCCGCCACGGGGTCGGTGCTCGCGGCGTTGACCGTGTCGGTGGCACCGAACCGCCGGGACCATTCCAGCTTGCGGTCGTCCATGTCCACGGCGATCACCATGCGGGCACCGGCCAGCGCGGCACCGGCGATCGCCGCGTTGCCGACGCCCCCGCAGCCCAGGACGGCGACGGTGTCTCCGCGCTGCACGTTGCCGGTGTGCACCGCCGCGCCGAAGCCGGCCATCACCCCACAACCGATCAGCCCCGCCGCCTCCGGACGGGCGGCCGGGTCCACCGGCACGCACTGCCCGGCGGCCACCAGGGTCAGCTCGGCGAAGGCGCCGATGCCGAGCGCCGGCGACAGTGCCGTGCCGTCCTCCAGCGTCATGGCCTGCACGGCGTTCCGGCTGTCGAAGCAGTACCAGGGACGGCCGCGCCGGCAGGAGCGGCACTGCCCGCAGGGCGCCCGCCACGCGATCACCACGTAGTCGCCGACGGAGACGTTCTGCACGTCCGGCCCGACGGACTCCACGATCCCGGCGGCCTCGTGGCCGAGCAGGAACGGGAAGGCGTCGGTGATCGCGCCTTCCCGATAGTGCAGGTCGGTGTGGCAGACCCCGCACGCCTGCACGCGCACGCGCGCCTCACCGGGTCCGGGCTCCGGCACCACGATGGTCTCCACGGTGACCGGCTCGCCGACCGCCAGGGACACCACTGCCTGCACCCGCTCGCTCATCCGCCGCTCCCGTCGCTGGGCCGGCCGACCGGTGGCCGACGCGTACTGCGCTTCTACCCCGCCGGACGGTCGGTCCGCGCAGCCGGCGGAATCAGCGTCCGCGTTACGCCGCGACCGGCGCCACTCCCCGGGCGGCGGCCAACAGCGCCTCGTACTGATCGGGAACGGTCGTCTCGGCGGCGAGGCGCTGGCTCTTGTTCGCGCCGTGGAAGTCGCTGGAACCGGTTCGCACCAGGCCCAGCGCCTTGGCGATTCCCTGGAGCCGCGCCCGTTCCTCCGCGTTGTGGTCGGGGTGGTCGATCTCAACGCCCACGAGCCCGTGCGCCGCCATCATCTCGTACACATCGTCGTCGACGATTGGGCCGCGGCGCCCCGCGGCCGGGTGGGCGAACACCGGCACGCCGCCGGCCCCGATCACCAGCGCCAGCGCCTCGTCGACCGGCAGTGAGTGCTTGGGCACGTAGGCCCGGCCACCGGAACCGATCCAGGACGGACTGAACGCCTCCTGCTGCGACGCGATCACGCCCGCCTGCACCAGCGCCTGCGCGATGTGTGGCTGACCGACCGCTCCCTGCCCGGCGTTGCGCCGCACCTGCTCCAGCGTCACCGGCGCGCCCAACTCCTGCAGCCGCAGCACGATCTGCTCCGCCCGCCGGATGCGGTCGGTGCGCAGCCTGGTGAGCTCCGCGGCGAAGTTCGGCTCGTCCGGGTCGAACAGGTAGGCGAGCAGGTGCAGGTTGATCCGCCGGCTGGGCGTCTGCACCGCGCACGACAGCTCGGTACCCCGCACGAGCGTGAGGCCGGGCGGCAGCGCGTCGACGGCCTGCGCCCACCCGGCGGTCGTGTCGTGGTCGGTGAGCCCGAGCACGGACAGCCCCTCGGCGGCCGCCTGCCGCACGAGGGCGGCCGGTGTCGTGGTGCCGTCGGACGCGGTGGTGTGGGTGTGCAGGTCGATCAGCAGGACGGTCTCCCGACAGAGCAAGGACGGCGCTGCGCTCCAGGCTAACGATGCAGCAGCGGCGGGGCGGCGCCGAACTCGAGCGCCGCGCCGGGCTCACCGTCCCGCAGGTCACACAACCGTAGATCCTCGAGCAGCAGCACATCGGCCGCGGCCGGCCACAGCAACGCCCACAGCCACAGCCCCTTGGCCTCCCCGACGAAGGCAGCGCACTCCGTGGCGGCCGGCACGTTCCACAGCGGCGTGTCGTGCCCGACCGCTTTCACCACCGCGTACGGCGGCCCGGCGCCGACGCCGTCCCCTGGGTCAGGGCCGGGAAGTCCCGCGTACCGGGCGCCGAGCCCGATGCCGGGGTCCTCGGCGATCAGCAACAAATCTGCGCCGCCGCCCAGCGGGGCCGGACCGGAGCACGCGACCAGCGTGGCCCGGGCGCCGGTGCGCTCGTCCCCGGCGTATCCGAGCCCGGTGACGAGCCAGCCGTGCGGCAGCGGCCAGGGCAGCCAAACGGGGACGCTGGTGACATCCAGCAGGTGCGTCAAGGCGTCCGCGCAGGCGCGGGGCAGCAGGTAGTTCGGCAGTACCTCGCCGTGGCGCTCACAGCGCCAGGCGCTCGACCACAGGTCCGGCGGCCGGACGGGGCCGGCACACCGGGGACAGCTCGCTTCCGGCTGCATACCAGCACGGTGCGCCTGGAAATTCGCTGCGTCAAGCCTCTGCCGGCGCGGACTCGCCCGGCCCCACCGACCTTCAATAGAGGCAATGCCGTGAGAAAGTCGGAGGCCTGGCCCGGACGTGCGGCCAGGGCGATGTGTAGGAGCAGAAACCGGAGAGGTGGCCGCTGAGGATGCGCATTCCACGGGCCTGTCTGACCGCGAGGGCCCTGGTCGCGGCGGCCGTGGTGCTGAGTGCGGCGGCCTGCGGCGGAGGCGGCGGGAGCCCCGGCAACGAGGACACCCTGGGCACGCCCAACGCGTCAGCCGACAGCCGCACACCGTCGACGCCGGCGTCGACGTCGTCGACGGGGACGGGGACGACGGGGACGGGGACGACGGGGACGACAGCGACCGCGACGGGGACGCGACGGACCAGTGAACCGGGCGCGCCGACCGCCACTGCACCGGCGTCCCCGGTTCAATCGCCGACGGACGGCCCTGCCGATGAAGCAGAGACGCCAACGTCGGTCGCGGCCACCGGCGTCGTCCGGAACGCGTCCGGGGCGCCCGTGGCCGGCGTCACGGTGAGCGCGAGCTCGCTGGACACCCCGAGCAAGGGCGTGCCGGAGCCGGCGGTGATGTCGAACAGCGCCGGCCGGTACAGCTGGCCGGCGGTGCTCGCCCCCGGCACGTACGAGCTTCGGGCGGAGACACCGGACGGGCCATCGGTCGCCCGCGTTGAGATCCGGACCGGGGCGACCACGACCGCGGACCTGTACTTCCGTCCCGACGACTGACGCCGTCCGGCCGCCCGGCAGCGCCCGGCCCGACGGGCGGAAGAGTGCCCCTCGCCGGGCGGACGGGTGCCCCCTCGCCCGCCCCAACTACTGTGCTCCCGTGACGAGCTCCGCTTCAGGCGCCGATGAGCAGGTTTCCGGGATGACCCGGCGCATCGTTCTCTGCGTCGGCGGGATCGTGCTCGACGATCGGGGACGGCTGCTGCTGGTGCAGCGCGGTACGGAGCCGGCCAAGGGGCGGTGGTCCGTACCGGGCGGCCGGGTCGAAGCCGGGGAGAGCGACGAGGTCGCCGTCGCACGCGAGGTGCTGGAGGAGACCGGGCTGCGCGTCACCGTCGAACGCTTCGTCGGGCAGGTGGAGCGGGACGGTCCGGAGGACAGCCTGTACGTCATCTCCGACTACCTGTGCCAAGTAGAGCCAGGAGACGCTGCGGGCGGCGCCACACCCCGCGCGGGGGACGATGCCGCCGACGTCCGGTGGTGCACGTCCGAGGAGGTCCGGCAGCTGCCGCTGAGCGGCGGACTGCTCAAGGCGCTGCACTCCTGGGGCATCCACATCTAAGTCAACGGCCACTCAGTCGACCGGCGGGGCTCAGTCGACCGGGGGGCTCAGTCGACCGGTGCCGGCTCCGGCACGGGACGGCCGCTCACCACGACGGCTACCCCCACCACCAGCAGCAGCGCAGCCGGAATCGCGGCCGCGGGCGGCCGCTGGTCGAGAAAGAGAGCGGCCAGCAGAGCCGCCAGCGGAATCTCGAACAGGATCGACAGCGACACCACCGTCGCGCTGGTGGTCCGGAGCACCTGGTTGAACACCGAGTGCCCCAGGAGTTGCGCGCCGGCGGTCAGCGCCAGCAGCTGCACCCAGGTGGCGGTCGAGTACCCGACTAGTGGCCACCGCCCGATCAGGCAGACAGCGAGCAGCACCACGGCGGCGGTGGTGTAGCAGATCGTGGTGTACGTCGTGGTGGTTACGGTTCGTCGAGCTGTGCCGCCGACCGCCATGTACATGGCGGCCAGGGCCCCGCCAAGAACGGCCAGGGCGTCACCGAACAGCGCCCGCGGGTCGGTGGTGAAGTCGATGCCCGACAGCATGGCGGCCCCCGCCACCGCGAGCGCGATACCGGCCCACGCCCGGCCAGGAACCGGTGAGCCCTCCAGCCCCGCGATCAGTGCTGCCCACACCGGCTGGGTGGCGACCAGCGCCGTTGCGCTCGCGACCGTGGTGAACGACAGGCTCGGCACCCACGCCGCGAAATGCGCCGCAAGCATCACGCCGGCCAGCACCGACAGCCGCCACTCCCGCCGGGTCAGCGAGCACAGCTCACCTCCCGAGCGGAGACCGGACCGGGCTCGCAACCCTGACCAGATCAGCAGGAGCAGCGCCGCAAGACCGTTGCGCCAGAACGCGATGGCAAGGGCCGGTGCCGCGCACGCCGCCATCAGGGGGCCGGACGTGCCGACGGCCAGCACCCCCACCGCGAGCAGGGCCGTGTCGCCGGGCGGTGGCCGGTGGACGGCGTCCAACCGCCGCGCCGGCACGGCAGTACTACGGTTCGCCGGCACCCGGCCAGTATGCGGCCCGTTTTGTCTGGCACGCTGGCCCGGTGAGCTCCAGCAGCCGCGGAACGTCCGACGGCCCTGCCAACCCGGACCTTCCCGCCAACCCGGACGTTCCCGCCGTTCCCGCGGCGCCGGCCAGCGAGCCTTCTCCGGAGGCCAAGGGCCTGATCGCGGAGGCGGGCCGCAAGTCGGGGCTGGTCTGGGTGCGGCCCGGTCAGGCCGAGAGCCGGAACTGGCCGGTGTGGCACGTGTGGCACGAGGACGGCCTCTACCTGCTCACCGGCGGCGTCGAGCAGCAGGTGCCGGGGCTGGCGACTGCGGACTCGGCCACGGTGACCATGCGCAGCAAGGACAACGGCGGCCGGCTCGTCGTCTGGCCGGCGCGGGTGCGCGTCATCGACCAGGGGTCCCCCGAGGGGGAGATCCTGATTCCGCTGCTGCAGGCGAAGCGGCTGAACGCCCCGGACGGCGAACAGGCCCCTGAGCGGTGGGCCCGGGAATGCACGCTGCTCCGGCTGGACCCCGCCGGCGCAGCACTGTCTGAACCGGCATCCCCGGACAGCGACTCCCACGCCGCCGTCCCCGCCCCCACCCCCGCCACGACCCGCGTGCGCATCCCGTTCAACCTGCACCGCCGCAGCACCCGGCGTCGGCGACCGTAACGGCGGTGGCGCCGGGATCGGCCTCGTCCGGCCGGTAATCTGCGGTGGTGACCGGGGCGGCAACGCGTGTCTTCGTACGACGGCTGGCCAACCTTGCCGTCTTCGACCCGCACGCCGACCAGGTGGGGCGCGTTCGTGACGTCGTCGTCACTCTCCGCCTCAATCGCCAGCCGCCCCGGGTGCTCGGGCTGGTCATGGAGGTGCAGCCTCGGCGGCGCGTGTTCGTCCCGATCGGCCGAGTCACGTCGATGGAGTCCGGCGCGGTGATCATCACCGGCACGGTCAACCTGCGGCGGTTCGAGCAGCGGCCCGGAGAGATCCTGGTGCTGGGCGAGATGCTCGACCGCCGGGTGCTGCGGCTGGACAACCAGGCGTCGGTCACCGTCGCCGACGTCGGCATCGAGCAGACCCGCACACGCGACTGGATCGTCACCAAGGTGGCCGTCCGGTCCGGTGGTCTGATGCGCCGCCGGGCCGAGCTGACCACGCTGGACTGGGATGCGGTGACCGGCTTCTCGCTGGAGGAGCAGGGGCAGGGCGCCGCCAACCTGCTCGCCGCCTTCGACCAGCTCCGGCCGGCGGACCTGGCCGGCGTTATGCACGAGCTGTCGGCCAAGCGCCGCGCGGAGGTTGCCGCCGCCCTCGACGACGAGCGGCTCGCCGACGTTCTGGAGGAGCTGCCCGAGGACGACCAGGTCGAGATCATGAACAAGCTGGAGGACGACCGGGCGGCCGACGTCCTGGAGGCGATGGCTCCGGACGACGCGGCGGACCTGCTTGCCGAGATGCCGACCGCCGACGCTGAACGGCTGCTCACCTTGATGGAGCCGGACGAGGCCGCGCCGGTCCGCCGGCTGCTCACCTACTCCGACGACACGGCCGGCGGCATCATGACCAGCGAGCCGCTGATCCTGCGCCCGGACGCCACCGTCGCCGAGGCGCTGGCCCGCGCCCGCAATCCGGAGGTGACGCCGGCGCTGGCCAGCCAGATCTACGTCTGCCGGTCGCCGTCGGAGACTCCGACCGGTCGCTTCCTGGGGATCGCACACCTGCAGCGACTGCTCCGGGAGCCACCGTCATCGCTGGTCAGCGGCATGGTGGACACCGACACGGCGCCGCTGCGCGCCGAGACGCCGCTGCAGGAGCTGACCAGCTACCTGGCGACGTACAACCTGGTCGCGGTGCCCATCGTCGACGACAGCGACCATCTGCTCGGTGCCGTCACGGTCGACGACGTGCTCGACCACCTGCTGCCGGACAACTGGCGCGACAACGCGGGCGACCGGGGAGATCTGCGTGGCGCGCGCTGACCGCCGGCGGGAGCCCAGACTCGACCAGCCGGTCACTCCCCGCCGCGTCGTTCCGCGCCCCCACTACGATCCGGACGCCTTCGGCCGGCTGTCCGAGCGCATCGCGCGGTTCCTCGGCACTGGGCGGTTCCTGGTCTACATGACCGTCCTCGTCATCTTCTGGGTGGCGTGGAACGTTCTGGCACCTAAGGCATTGACGTGGGACGAGTACCCGTTCATCTTCCTGACGCTGATCCTGTCGCTGCAGGCCTCCTACGCGGCGCCGCTGATCCTGCTGGCGCAGAACCGGCAGGACGACCGCGACCGGGTGAACCTGGAACAGGACCGGGCGATGAACTCCCGCGCCATCACGGACACCGAGTACCTCACCCGGGAGATCGCGGACGTCCGGATCGCCCTGGGTGAGGTCGCCACCCGTGACTTCCTGCGCAGCGAGCTGCAGCGGCTCGGTGAGGAGCTGGGCGACGGCGCAAGCGGCCGCCCCGGCGGATCGGCGCGGGGCGGCAGCTGAGCGGCGTCCGAAGAGGCGTGGGCGCCCCCGGAAATCGGGGGTCAGCTGCCCGTACCAGCGCGGCCGCGGACGGCCGGACGGCCGCACCTCTGTCGGCGGACGGGCCTGCCAGCCGTCGGCCGGACGGCGCCGGAAATAGTCGGCCGGCCGGCACTTCATTTGGGAGCTCATTAGGCCGAAGGAAGTCCCATGGACGTCCAGACGGCTGCCGGCAGCGGGCGCGCCGCGTCCGGACCTGGCCCCGGCGGCGCTGGTGGCCCGGGCGGGCTCAGTGGCGGCGCCAGTCGCCGCCACCGCCGGCTCGGCGACGTCCTGGTCGAGCAGGGAGCCATCACCGAGGCTCAGCTGCGGGAGGCCCTCGACGCCCAGGCGTCCGGTCCCCCCGGCACGCGCCGTCCCCGCCTCGGCGAGGTGGTGCTCAAGTGCGGGTTCACCGATGAGCGCAAGCTGGCGAAGGCGCTCGCCGACTCGCTGAGCCTGCAGCTGGTGGACCTCAGCACGGTCCGGCTGGACCCGGAGGTCGTGCGTATCGTTCCGCAGCCAGTCGCCCAGCGCAGCGGCATGATCGTGCTGTCCCGCTCGGGTTCGACGCTGCGGGTGGCATCCGCCGACCCGACGAACGTCGTCGCGCTCGACGACATCAAGCTCTACACCGGCGCCCGCGACATCGTGGTCGTCGTCGCCATCGAGAGCCAGATCCGCGACTACCTGGCCCGCGCCTGGTCGCTGTCCGAGGGCTCCTCGGACATGACCGGCTTCCTGCAGGAGCTGGGACCGGAGGTCCCCGAGCCGGAGCTCAGCGACACCCCGAGCGGCTCCGACGATGCTCCGCTGGTCCGCCTGGTCAACGTGGTGCTCGCCGACGCCGTGCGCGCCCGGGCGAGCGACGTGCACGTCCAGCCCGAGGCCAAGGAGGTCCGGGTCCGCTACCGCGTCGACGGTGTGCTGCGCGACGTGATGACGATCCCGCGCGCCGCGGCCGCCGGACTCGTCAGCCGTATCAAAGTCATCGCCGGCCTGGACATCGCCGAGCGCCGCCTGCCGCAGGACGGCCGCACCCAGCTGAACGTGGACGGCGTCCGCGCCGACGCTCGCGTCAGCACGCTGCCGTCGGTCCACGGGGAGAAGATCGTCGTCCGGCTGCTGAGCCGCGCCGAGTCCGTGCCGCCGCTGAGCCAGATGGGCTTTGACACCGACCAGCTCGAAGCGGTGCTCAGCGCGCTCGGGCAGCCGCAGGGCCTGGTGCTGATCACCGGACCGACCGGATCGGGCAAGACCAACACCCTCTACAGCGCGATCAACCACATCCGCACTCCCGAGCGCAACATCGTCACACTCGAGGACCCGGTGGAGATCCAGGTGCCCGGCATCACCCAGGTGCAGGTGCACGAGCGGGCCGGCCTGACCTTCGCGCGCGGTTTGCGTTCGATCCTGCGCCAGGACCCGGACGTCGTCCTGCTCGGCGAGGTCCGCGACACCGAGACCGCCAAGCTGGCCCTGGAGGCCTCGCTCACCGGTCACCTGGTGCTCACCACCCTGCACACCAACAACGCCCCGGCCGCCCTGACCCGGCTGGTGGACATGGGCGTCGAGCCGTTCCTGGTGGCGTCGTCGCTGTCCCTCGTCGTCGGCCAGCGGCTGGTCCGCCGGCCCTGCTCGGCCTGCGCCGCTCCCTACCAGCCGGACGACCGGGTCCTGCTCCTGCTCGGCCTGAACGCCGCCGACCTGGTCAATGACACACCCCGCCGGGGCAGGGGCTGCCGGGAGTGCGGCGAGACCGGATACCGCGGCCGCCTCGGCGTGTTCGAGGTGCTTCAGGTCACCGCGTCGATGCGTCAGGTACTGCTGGACAACCCGACCGAGTCCGCCGTCGCCGCTGCCGCACGCGGCGCCGGCATGGTCACGCTGCGCGGATCGGCGCTGGCGAAGGCCCGCCGCGGGGAGACCACCTTTGAAGAGGTGCTGCGCGCCACCACCATCGACGAGGGCGAGGGTGTGCGCTGCGGCACCTGCCGGAGCAGCGTCTCCAGCGACATGGCGGTGTGCCCATGGTGCGCGACGCCGGTCGGTCGCGGCCGGTGCGAGCACTGCGCCAAGCCGATGGACACGACGTGGCGGGTGTGCCCCTACTGTCGTACGCCGGCCGCGGGCAAGGCCGCATCCGACGTCGAAGACGTTTCCGCCGCCGTCCCGGTTGCGTCACCGAAGGCCGCGCCACGACTGCAGGTCCTGCCGCCGGCAGGATTGGGCTAGGACTCCGGCTCGTCGATCATCCGGCTGAGCAGAGCATGCAGCTGGGCCAGCTCGTCGGCGGTGTAGCGGCTGACCACGTGATCGGCGACGCCCCGCAGATGCACCCCGGACGCCTCTCGGAGCCGCTTCAGCCCGGGCGGCGTCAGAACGCAGAACAGCCCGCGGGCGTCATCCGGGCAGGCGACACGTGCCACGTAACCCTCACCTTCGAGCCGGTCGACGAGCCTCGTAAGACCGCTGCGCGACAGCACCACCCGCTCGGCCAGCTGCGTCATCCGCAGTCGCTGCTGCGGAGCCTCGGCCAGCTGGACCAGCACGTCATAGGTCGACAGGGACAGGTCCTGATCGGCGACCAGCTCCGCCTCCAGCTTGCGGGTCACGTGAGCGTGGGCGTGCAGGAACGATCGCCAGACACGCAGTTCAGCAGCCGTCAGCCGGCCTCGACGGCGCGGTCGGACAGCGGCAGCGGCCAGCGGTGCAGGATCCGTGGTCCCAGCCGTCGCGGAACCGTTGCTTCCGGAACCATCGACGGGGCTTGTGGAGCTGTCCCCCCCCATGTGCCGAAGCGTATCGGTGCAGCTCGCGCCGGACAGCGGAAGTCGACGCCGACGGCCGGCGACGCGTCGGCGAAGCGCATGTCCCGGGCGTAGAATCGGCGGTGATGTCCACACCCGTGAGCTCCGACGCTGTCCACGCTGCCCTTTCCACCGTCTCCGACCCGGAGATCCACCGGCCTATCACCGAACTCGGCATGGTGAAGTCGGTGGAGATCTCCGGCGGCGACGTCGCTGTCGAGGTGTACCTCACGATCGCCGGCTGCCCCATGCAGGACCGGATCCGCGGCGACGTGACGGCCGCCGTCAGTCGCGTCCCGGGTGTGACCTCGGTGTCGGTCGCCCTGGCCGTAATGAGCGCAGAACAGCGGCAGGCGCTGCAGACGAGCCTGCGGGGCGACACGCCGGTAAAGGAGATCCCGTTCGCCCAGCCGGGGTCGCTGACCCGCGTGTACGCGGTGGCGAGCGGCAAGGGCGGCGTCGGAAAGTCGTCGATGACGGTGAACCTCGCGGTCGCGCTCGCCGCGGGCGGCATGAAGGTCGGCGTCGTGGACGCCGACATCTACGGCCACTCGATTCCCCGCATGCTTGGTGCCACCGGTACGCCGACCCAGGTTGAGTCGATGATCATGCCGCCGACGGCGCACGGCGTGAAAATCATCTCGATAGGCATGTTCACGGGCGGCAACAACGCCGTGGTCTGGCGCGGCCCGATGCTGCACCGCGCGCTGCAGCAGTTCCTCGCCGACGTCTACTGGGGCGACCTCGACGTACTGCTGCTCGACCTGCCCCCAGGGACCGGCGACATCGCCATCTCGGTTGCGCAGCTGCTGCCGAATGCCGAGATCCTGGTGGTGACCACACCGCAGCTCGCGGCACGCGAGGTCGCCGAGCGCGCCGGCAGCATCGCCGTGCAGACGCGTCAGCGCATCGCCGGCGTGGTGGAGAACATGGCCGGCCTGCCGTGCCCGCACTGCGGGGAGATGGTGGACATCTTCGGCTCCGGCGGCGGCAAGGCGGTCGCGGAAGCGCTGTCCACGGCCACCGGCGCCTCCGTGCCGCTCCTGGGCTCGGTACCGATCGATGTCAGGCTGCGCGAAGGCGGCGACAATGGCGTTCCGCTGGTGCTCGCCGATCCGGACGCTCCCGCGGCCAAGGAGCTTCGGGCGGTGGCGGACCGGCTGACCGCTACCGCACGCGGACTGCAGGGCAAGGCCCTCGGTCTGACGCCCGTCGCCCGGAACCGCTGACAGGTCCCCCCCGTCCGCTTCGGACTGCCGGACTCCGCAGCGCACACCGGGGAACCGGCCGCTGGGGCATCCAGACGAGGTCAGGTCGCCTCGACGTCGTACGGGGGCTGAGCACCTTCGGGCAGGGGCGGCGGAACGCGGACGGAGCCGTTGCTCGGGCGAGCCGGCGCGTCGTCCTCCCACAGGTGCTTGCGGACGAACCCGCGCGGTGTCATCGACCGCAGGTCGAGGTCGGCCATCTCCGGGGGCAGCTCGGCCTTCAGATCGGCGGTGGCTCCCTGAACCATCGAGCGGATCTTGCGCAGCGTCCGCCCGGCTTCGGCAGCGACTTCGGGAAGTCGCTCGGGACCGAAGACGAACAGGGCCACGAGGATCAGGATGACCATCTCCGGAGCGCCCAGATTGCCCATCGACCCTCCTCTCCTTCGCCGCTGTCTTTCGTCGGCCGCAGCCGTTCGTCGGCCGCTGTTCTTTCGTCGGCCGCAGCCGATGCCTGCCGTCCAGGGTAGAGCGCAGCGGGCTGCTCCGAGGCCGACAGCGCTGCGCTCAGGCCGCCCCCCGGATCGGGGCTGTGCTACCCCGACTCGGCCAGCGTGACGGTGACCGTGCGCTTGGAACCGTTCCGCACGTAGGTCAGTTTCACCCGATCACCCGGACGCCGATCCCGAATGGCGACGATCAGCTCGTTGCCGGCGAAGACCCGGTCGTCGTCGATGGCGGTGATCACGTCACCCTCCTTCAGGCCGGCCTTCGCGGCTGGTCCCTGCGGCGTCAGGGCCGCCCGGCAGCCGGCTCCCGAACTGATCCGCGCACCGGCCGGCTCGCCTTCGTAGTTCGGGTCCAGACAGGCTCCGATGACGGGACGCGTCGCCTTTCCGGTCCGGATGATCTGCTCGGCGATGCGCCGGGCGCTGTCGATCGGGATGGCGAAGCCGAGTCCGATGCTGCCGCCCGTGCCGCCCAGGCCGCCGCCGAGCGTCGCGATAGCGGAGTTGATCCCGACGACGGCGCCCCGGCCGTCCACCAGCGGCCCGCCGGAGTTCCCGGGGTTGACGGCCGCGTCGGTCTGGATGGCGTTGATGACGGCATTGGTGTCGGTGCCTTCACCGCCCGTACTGACCGGGCGGTTCTTCGAACTGACGATTCCCGCCGTCACCGTCCCGGACAGTCCGAGCGGGGAGCCCACGGCGATCACCGGGTCGCCCACCTGTAGCTGCCGTGAGCTGCCGAGCGTCGCGGCCGGCAGGGCGCCGGCCGTGTCTGCCTTGATCACGGCGAGATCTGAGGTCGAGTCACGACCGACGATCGTCGCTTCCGAGGTGCGCTCGTCGTTGAACCGCAGCGTGATGGTGCCGCCGTCGGCAGCGGCCGAGATGACGTGATTGTTGGTCAGGATGTAGCCGTCGCTACGGATGATCACTCCGGAGCCACTGCCACCAGACGTCCCGCGACGCACTTCGAGCGAGACGACCGTGGGCAGCACCCGGGCGGCGATTCCGGCGATGGACGCGGCGGGTCTGGCGACGCTCTCTTCCCGTACCGTGCCGCCCAGGTTGGCGTCGCGGTCCAGCACGTTCGTCTGCTCGTCGCTCTCGGCGAGCTCGTGGCCGACCACACCACCGATCGTGGACGACAGCGCAATCGCGGCGACCGCCAGCGTGGTGAGCAGCAGGCGGCCGAGGCCCCGCCGCTGCTTGGGCCCGGCGGCGCCCCACGCGTCCGCGCCACCCCACGGGGACGATCCGCCGGCGGCCGTCGCCGGCGACTGCCACAGACCGGGCGGGGACATGCCACCGGCCGTCTGGCCGGGCGGGGGCGCCTGGCCCGCGGCTGCCTGACGCGGCCACTCGAAGACCTGCGTCGGCTGGTTCCCGGGATGCTGCGGCGGGTCGACGGCCGGCGGAACCGACCGTTCGGCCGGGTCGGCCATGTGCGCCGGGCCTTGCTCCGCCCTAGACCACTCGGGAGAGGGTCCCGTCGGCCCACCGGCCGCTCCACCGTTCGGACGCGACCACCAGGAAGAGCCCGCGACCTGCCCACCGTCGCGGTCGTCGGGCTGGCTCATGGAGTGCTCCCAGAGGTTCGATCGGTGCTCGCCCTATTGTGACCGGCCTCGCCCAGAACCACCGCTCGGCTTGGTGCGGTCGCGTCGAGTCGCTCCTCGCCGACGGTCAGTCGAACGGGTTCAGCCACGATCCGAAGCGCGACAGTCCGCGTCCCAACCGGGTGCGCATCCCGGGCTCGGAGTTCCCGCGGTGCGGAAGCGCGCGCACTGCATCGCGCACTGTCCCGATCGGCGCGTCCGCGAGCATCGTGTAGACGGTGCCGTCCGATGACCACGCCACCCGACGGGGGATGGTGTCCATGACGAAGACCTGCGTCCCGTCGATCGACTCGCGCCGCCAGCCAGCCATGTCCCGCTCGTCGAGCCGGCCCTGCTGCTGGAACAGCGACACCGTCGACAACCCGTCCGAGAAAGCCAGGTGCAGCACGGGCTCTCCGCGTTCGGAACGCCTGGCGTCGTAGAGCATCAGGTTGCCCGGCAGCTTGGCCGGCAGCTCCCAGCCGCGGCGGCGCATTTGCTGCGCCTGCTCCGGGGAGACCTCGGACCACGGAGCGGTGACCGGTCGCTCGGCCATCGGCTCTTCGTCCGACGGCAGGCGCTGGACGTCTTGCTGTGACCGCTTCCACTCTTGGGCATGCACCGAGTCGTCGGTCGGGTTCCGACGTGGCTCGACTGTCACATCGACGAATGTCATGGCACCGAGCAGCACGCCGGTCCGGTCCGAGACCTCCCGGCGCAGCAACAGACCCGACGCCCGGTCCAGCCACAGCCGGGCGGCGAGCGCGCCGTCCGAATGGCGGACCACCACCACGTCACAGCTGCGGCCCGCGACGGAGGTCGCCTCCCCCGACCCACGGTCGAGGTTCAGGTCGTAGTTGTGCTGCAGCAGGTCCAGCACCTCGTCGCTGGCAACCTGCGCGTTCCGCGCCTGCGGCGCGACCGCCGAGCCCTGCCCGTCGGAGCCGACATAGCGCAGCCCCCGGGAAAATGGTGTGCGACGGACCTCGACCACCGATCCACCGGAGGCCGTGTGCCTCACCTCGAGGACGACGCTAACCGTGCCGGAGCGCGACCACGAGGAGACGTACTGCACTCCCCGGTAGCTGGTGTGCTGCGCGGCAGCGGACGCCTTACGCAGCGCCGCCACCGCCTCGGCGTCCGGCTCAGCGGCGGCCGGCGTGGCGGCGCGAGCGGCCGGCACAGCGGCACCCAGCCCCAAAGTCACGGTCAGCACGAGCAGCGCCGCGATACCGGCGGACGGTCCTCGCCAGGCGACGGCCGCCCGGCGCCGGGCGGCGGCGGTCACCGTCCAGCCGATCCAGCTGTTGCCGACGGTCCGGTCTGCAGCGACACGGACACGGCCGCTCCGACGGCCGGTGAGGTGAACGGCACCCCGGTGACCGTTGCCGCGTGCTCCTCGGCGAAGGTCTCGAACGCCGGAGTGACCGGCGGCTCGGCCGGCTCGGACCCACCGACGAGCACTGCACCCCCGCCGAGCAGGAACACGGACGCGGCACCCAACACGGAGACCCGGAGCCGAGTCGCTCCGCGCCCCGCCGCCCGCCGCGATGACCGGCGGATGCGCCCGCGCCCGGACGGCCGCGGGGCGGCTCCGGTCGGCGGAGCGGGACGGCGACCAGCGGCCGCGGGTGGCCGGGACGGGGTCCACGAGGCGACGCCAGGCGGCGGTGAGCTCATCGAGAGCAGGCGGGCCGTCAGGTCGGCTGGCAGCTGGGGACCGGACAGGCTGGCCAGCGCGGCCTTCATGCGCCGCTGCCCGTCCACCTCAGCGCGGCATGGCAGGCAGTGGGCGAGATGGGCGAGCGCGCTGTCGCGGCAGACGTGTCCCACCTCGCCATCGACCAGCGCGGCTATCAGCTCACCGTCGAGGTGGCCCCGCACAGGAAGGTCGCGGTTCACGACTCCCCCTCGGGCAGTGCCCACAGCGACCGCTCGTCGAGAACCGACCGTGGGGCCCGGTGCTCGAGCGCGGCACGTAGCCCGGCACGCCCACGGTGGATACGGCTGCGTACGGTGCCGAGCTTGATGCCCAGCGTCGCCGCGATCTCCTCGTATGACAGGCCTTCGATGTCACAGAGCACCACGGCGGCACGGAACTCCGGCGGCAGAGCGGCCAGCGCCGCCTGGACGTCCGGATCGAAGTGGTCGTCGTCGTAGGCCTGTGCCGGCGTCCGCTCCCGGCCCGGGATCCGCTCGGCGTCGTCGGGCAGCGCCTCGAACCGGATCCGTGACCGGCGCCGCGCCATGTCAAGGAACAGGTTGGTGGTGATCCGGTGCAGCCAGCCCTCGAAAGTGCCGGGCGTGTAGTTCGCGAGCGACCGGAACACCCGGATGAACACTTCCTGGGTGATGTCCTCGGCGTCGTGCTGGTTGCCGCTGAGCCGGTACGCCAGCCGGTAGACGCGCGCGGAGTGTGCCCGCACCACCTCGTCCCAGCTCGGCGGCGTCCAGTCGGCGCTCGCCGCGCCCGCACTGCCGCCATCTCCAGACGCGGCCGGATCATCCGGAGAGCCGGCAGGGTCGGGCACGCCGGAAGAGGGGGGCGGGGAGTGCTCCATGACACCTACCTCTCCGGGCGGAACGGCGAACGCGGCGCGCCGCGAGGGCGTCGCGCCACCGGCGGCCGCGGCGGACGGGCCGGGGGCCGACCGATCAAGGGATTGGGCGGGCGAACCGGTTCCGGCCGCAACGGCGACGCTGGTGATTCCCATCGTGCCGGACCTCCCTGCGCTCGTCCACGTGGATCGCTGCAGCGGGTCAACGGCTGGGGAACGGCGTCCGTTCCCGATACGCTCTGCGCCCGAATGTCCCTCACCAGGCCCGGCGGGACGCGGCCCGACCAGGTCCGCGAAACGCCGAGCAACAACGTTGGAGGCCGTCATCACTACGGGCACCCAGGCCAGCCGCGAGTATTCCGACAGCTACGTGCCGGAGGACGCGGCGATCGCCGGCGCCCGCCAGCGTGGCACCGAGTCGGGCGCTCCTCCCATCGGGCCCGGGGCCGGCGCCGCGCTACGGCTGCTCGCGGCGGTGCTCGGCGCCCGGCACATGGTGGAGATCGGCACCGGCTGCGGCGTCTCGGGCCTGTGGCTGCTGCGCGGAATGGCGCCCGACGGCGTGCTGACCAGCATTGACATCGAGGCCGAGCGCCAGCGGCTGGCCCGACAGTCGTTCCTGGAGGCCGGTTTCCTGGCGGCCCGTTTCCGACTGATCAACGGCCGTGCGCTGGACGTGCTCTCCCGGCTCACGGACGGCGCCTACGACCTGGTGTTCTGTGACGGCGACAAGACCGAGTACGCCGACTACTTCCACGAGGCGATGCGGCTGTTGCGCCCGGGCGGTCTCGTCGTCTTCGACAACGCTCTGTGGCATGACCGCGTCGCCGACCCCTCCGCCCGTGACCCGGAGACCGCGGTGCTGCGCGAGCTGGGCCGGTCGGTGCGCGACGACGAGCGACTGGTGCCCGCCCTGCTGCCGGTCGGCGACGGCCTGCTGGTCGCTCTCAAAACCGGCTGACGCGCCGTGCCCGAACAGTCAGCCGCCGCCGCGCCAGCCGTTGAGCAGCTGGACGGCCCGACGGGGGAGTCGGCGCACTGGGTCTTCGTCACCTCGGTCGACAACTTCCGGCGCTCCGCGGATCGCCAGTTCCGGCTGCAGGGTGTGAAGGCCCGCCAGCGGAACAAGGCGGCCCGGTTCCGCCCGGGCGACCGGGCGCTGTACTACCTCACCGGGGTGAAGGCCTTCGCGGGGGCCATCCACATCCGCGGCGAGGCGTACGAGGACCACACGCCGATCTGGGTAGGCAAGAAACCCGGCGAGGACTACCCGTTCCGCTTCGACATCGCGCCGGACATCGTTCTGCTGGATTCCGAGCGCTGGGTGCCGGCACAGTCGCTGCTCGACGAGCTGGCCTATCCGCGGAAGTGGCCCAGAGAGCACTGGACCCTGGCCTTCCAGGGCAATGTCCATGAGTGGACGGCGCAGGATTTCTCCGTCGTCCGGACCGCGTTGGAGCAGGCCGCCGATCGGTAATGCCGCCCGCCGGCCCTGCGTCCACGCGCTCCACCGACCGGCGCTTGCTTGTCTCGTTCAAGTACAGCTGCCACGGTGGACGGCAATGACTCCCGCGTGCAGGACCCGTCCGAGCGCCTGCAGACGGCCGGAGCCCGGGGCGACGACGCCGCCCCCGGCAAGCTGTACTCGCGGCGATCTGCGAGGCGCCCGTCGACGCCCGTCGTCGACGTGGAGACGATCGCGTCCGGCGCGCGTAGCTGCCTCTCGGCGCGCCGTCAACTCAGGCCGTCCACGACATCCTGCGGGCGCTGCAACGACGAGATACGGGCCCTCCGGGCGGCCGGGCTCAAGCAGGCGACCGCGAGCGGCCCGCACTACGAGCCGATGCTCAGCGGCAAGCTGACGCGGTCCGCGCTCGAGCGGAAGAACCCGTACGGGCAGGTCGGCAAGCGCGGGCGTGCGGAGATTGAGCCCGCCGAGTGCGACGAGGGCGTGCTCAACCTGACGACTCCGCTGTCGGTGTGCGACAAGGGCATCCAGGAGCGCATGGTCTGGCACTTCACCAGGCGACCAGGAGTACGGCCGCCGCGTGGCCGAGGACCTAGGCATGTCGCTCGACACGCTGCCCGACTTCACCGCCGAGTACGCCGACCGCATCTAAAGGACGGGCCGCCGCCGCTCAGCACGCCGGGCGGCGGCGGACCCGGCCACTTTCCAGCACCGCGCCTCCGGTTGAAGTCCGGGGCGCGCTGCTGTCTTCGCTCCCCAGCCCGCAGCCGGTTCCCGGCGCCAGTCCGGGGCGCTACTCCGCTGTGCTACTCCGGGGCGCCACTGGGGGGGCGCTACTCCGCCGCGATAACGCGGATCCGCTCCTTGCCGACCTGCACGACGTCGCCGGACGCCAGCTGCCGACCGCGCCGCAGCTCGGGGTCGCCGTTCACCGTCACTGCGCCCTCGGCCAGGACCGCCTTGGCGTCGCCGCCAGCATCGACCAGGCCGGCGAGCTTGAGGAACTGCCCGAGCCGGATCGCCCCGCCGCGGACGGCGACGTCACGTCCGGGCTCGCTCAGGGGTCGACCTTCTGACCCTTGCCGATGGCCACGATCCCCTTGGGAGACACGGTGAAGCGGGCCCGGTCGCGCTCGAGGTCGACCCCGATCTGTGCACCCTCGGGGATCACTACGTTCTTGTCGATGATCGCGTTCCGGACGACGGCGTGACGCCCGACCGTGACGTTGTCCAACAGGACGGAACCGGTAACTTCGGCCCAGGAACGTACGTTCACTCCCGGGGAGATCACGGACTCCCGGACGGTGCCCCCTGAGATCACCGCACCCGCGCTGACCATTGACTCGATGGCCGTCCCGACCCGTCCAGGGCCGCTCAGCACGAACTTCGCCGGCGGCAGCGGCGGCAGGGAGGTGTAGATCGGCCACTGGCGGTTGTACAGGTTGAACACGGGGTGGACCGAGATGAGGTCCATGTGTGCCTCGTAGTAGGAGTCCAGGGTTCCGACGTCCCGCCAGTAACCGCAGTCGCGCTCCGTGGCGCCAGGCACCCGGTTGTCCAGGAAGTCGTATACCTCGGCGTCGCCCGCCGCCACCATGTTCGGAATGATGTTGCCGCCGAGGTCGTGCTTGCTGTTCTCGTCGGCGGCGTCGGCGGACACCGCCTCGATCAGCGCCTGGGTGGTGAAGACGTAGTTGCCCATCGATGCGTAGATCTGATCGGGCGCGTCCGGCAGCCCCACCGGGTCGGACGGCTTCTCCCGGAACTGGGAGATTCGCCGCCCCGACGGCCCGGTCTCGATGACGCCGAACTGATCCGCCATGCTGATCGGCTGGCGGATGCCGGCCACCGTCACCCCGGTGCCCGCATCGATGTGCTGCTCCACCATCTGCCGGGCGTGCATCCGGTAGATGTGGTCGGCGCCGAACACGCAGATGTAGTCGGGCGCGTCGTCGTGGACCAAGTTCAGGCTCTGGAAAATGGCGTCGGCCGAGCCGGCGAACCAGTGGGGCCCGAGCCGCTGCTGGGCCGGCACCGGCGTGATGTAGTTGCCCAGCAGCGTGGACATGCGCCATGTCGTGGTGATGTGCCGGTCGAGGCTGTGGCTCTTGTACTGCGTGAGCACGACGATGCGCAGGTAGCCGGAGTTCACCAGGGTCGACAGCACGAAGTCGACCAGCCGGTACACCCCGCCGAACGGCACCGCGGGCTTCGCCCGGTCCGCCGTCAACGGCATCAGCCGCTTGCCCTCACCACCGGCGAGAACGATTCCAAGCACCCTCGGGCCGCCCATGGCCGCACCATACCCAAGGTTGCGGCCCCAACCCCCGCAGGAGTCGGCCTGCCGCAAACCGTTACCTGCCGGGTCGACGGCCGGTTGCCACGAATTCCGGCCGGCTGCTGCAGGTTTCCTCGCCGGGAGGTTCAGCCGGCGGCCGCGCTCCGCACCGACCCGTCCATCTCCAGCCAGTCGGCGGCCAGCCGCTCGGCGACCTGTTCCAGCAGCGGACCGGCCTCGGCGATGCACCGGGACACGTCCGGCTCCACGTCGGTGAGCGCGTAGGCCGCCGCTATCCCGGCGTCGGCAAGCGTCTGCTCGTCCACGGCGACCCGGCCGGCCACCGCCACCGTCGGGCAGCCGGCCGCCGCGGCCGCCGAGGCCACCCCGATCGGGGCCTTGCCGTGCAGGCTCTGGCTGTCCAGCGATCCCTCGCCGGTGATCACCAGGCCAGCTCCCCGCAGTGCCTCGTCGAAGCCGAGCAACTCCAGCAGGTACTCGATCCCGGGTCGCACCACGGCACCCAGGACTGCCATCGCCGCGAACCCGACGCCGCCCGCCGCCCCGGCGCCGGGCAGCGTTGCCACGTCGTGGTCGGTGAGTGAGCGCAGCTGGCTCGACCACGTGGCCAGGCCGTCCTCGAGCACCTGGACGTCCGCTGGGGTCGCGCCCTTCTGTGGGCCGTAGGTTGCGGCGGCCCCCGTCGGGCCGAGCAGCGGATTGTCGACGTCGACGGCGAGCACGAACTCGGCGACCCCTACCGCGGGGTGCATCCGGGCGATGTTCACGGTGCCGAGACCGCGCAGGGCGGCACCCCCGGGCGCAAGGGGCTCTCCGTCGACGTCCCGCAGGCGTGCCCCCATGGCCTGGACCATGCCGGCACCGCCGTCGGTGCAGGCGCTGCCGCCGAGGCCCAGCACGATGGTGGAACATCCGGCCTCCAGCGCCGCGATGATCACGTCTCCGGTGCCACGGCTGGTCGCATCGAGCGGCGCGAGCTTGCCACCGGGCAGCTGCGCCAGGCCGGAGACGCTGGCCAGTTCGACGACCGCCACGTCGTCGCGACGGGCGAAGGCTGTCTCGACCGGCTCCCCGGTCGGACCGGTCGCCGTGACGGGGACGCGCTCGAACCCGGCGGCGATCGCGGCCTCCAGGGTGCCGTCACCACCGTCCGCGACCGGGAACTGGCGCACCTGCGTGCCCGGCCGGACGCGCGAGATCCCGGTCGCCACCGAGGCCGCCACCTGAGCTGCCGTCAGCGAGCCCTTGAACTTGTCCGGTGCCACGACTACATGCGCCATGAAGCTGGGTGTCACTTTCGCTCTGCGCGTTCGACTACCGCGTAAGGGTGGGACGGCCGACGCCCGCCGCAGTCGCTCAAGAAACGGGCGACCGCGACGGGCGTCGGATGAAGCGGGAAAGCTAGCCGACCACGACCGAGTCGGGGTGCTCCTGCATCTCGTGCATCGCCTCGGCGGCCTCGGCCTCGGGCAGCGGCTCGAACTCCTTGACCTTGTCGATCGAGGGGCCCATGGCCGCGTTGCCCTCGCGCTCGGTCATGACCTCGACCAGCACCGGCCGCTTGAGCCGGTCTGCCTCCGTGGACGCCCACTTCAGGGCGCCCGCGATCTCGCCCGGCTCGGTGATCCGGCGGGCGGGACAGCCGAACGCCTCCATGAGCTTCACGTGATCCACACCGTTGGTGTCGTAGGTGATGTCGACCGCGTAGTTCATGTCGTAGCCGAGCTCGGCCTGACGGATCAGGCCCAGGTACTCGTTGTTGAGCATCAGGATGACGAAGCCCACGTCGTACTGGGCGGCCACCGCGAGCTCCTCGACGAGGAACTGGAAGCTGTAGTCACCGACGACCGCAACCACTTCTGCGTCGGGCTTGGCGCACTTCACGCCGATCGCCGCGGGGATCTCCCAGCCGAGCGGACCCGCCTGGCCGCAGATCATGTAGTGACGCGGCTTGTAGACCTTCTGGAACTGGCCGGACCAGATCTGGTACAGGCCGATCGCCGTGACGAAGTAGGTGTCCTCGCCGAAGGTGGCGTTGACCTCCCGGAAGACCCGGGGCGCCTTGATCGGCACGTCGTCGAAGTCGTCGCGACGGTTCAACGTGCTGCGCAGCTCGGTGATCCGGTCGCACCAGGCGTCCCGGGGGCGGGTGACCCCACGCTCCTTGGCCAGCGCCAGGATCGCGTTCAGGAACTCCTTGGTGTCACTGACGATGCCCAGGTCCGGCTCGAAGACCCGGCCGATCTGGGTGACCTCGATGTCGACGTGGATGAACTTCCGGTTGCCCCGGTAGGTCTCCAGGTCGCCGGTGTGGCGGTCACCGAAGCGGGCGCCCAGCGCCAGGATGCAGTCCGACTCCAGCCAGGACGCGTTCGCGTACCGCTGGGTGGTCTGAATTCCGGTCATGCCCGCGAACAGCTCGTGGTTCTCGGGGAACGAGCCCTTGCCCATCAGGGTGATCTGCACCGGGATGTTGAGGAACTCGGCCAGCTCGCGCAGCTCCTCGCTGGCCTCGCCCAGGATTACGCCACCGCCGGAGAGGATGAACGGCGTCTTGGCGGCGAGCAGCATGTCCAGCGCTGCCTCCACCCGGGCCGGGTGCGGCTTGACCGTGTCGATCGTCAGCGGCGCGTCGAGGGCGGGGTCGTACTCGATCATCTGCTTGGCGACGTCGACCGGAATGTCGATCAGCACCGGTCCGGGACGGCCGGCCTGCGCGATGCGGAACGCCTCGCGGAAGATCCAGGGAGCCTGCGCGGCCTCCTTGATCTGCACCGCCCACTTGGCCACCGGCTTCGCGCACTCGACGATGTCGACGGCCTGGAAGGCCTCCTGGTGCAGCTTGGTGCTGACCGCCTGGCCGGTGACACAGATCATCGGAATCGAGTCCGCGATACAGGTGTACAGGCCGGTGATCATGTTGGTGCCGGCGGGACCGGAGGTGCCGAGGGTGACACCCACCTTGCCGGTGGCGCGGGACCAGCCGTCGGCGGCGTGGGTGCCGCCTTCTTCGTGCCGCACGGTCAGGTGCTTGATCTTGTCACTTTTCCGCAGCGAATCGTACAGCGGAAGAATGGCTGCGCCGGGCACGCCGAAAACGGTGTCGACGCCCTCCGACTCCAGGACGTGGACGACCGCGTCCATTGCGGGCATTTTTGCCATGAGAACTTTTGCCTTTCGAGAGCGTCGGCGGCTCTGGTGCGTGTTGGCAGGCTAACCGAGCCAGCCGCCGCCCGACTAGTTGTGCTTGGTCAGGACGAGGAGGAGCGGCCGGACAGCTGCTCCACGAGCTTGAGCAGGCCGGTGTGGTCGAGGCCGCCGTGACCCTGGGCGCGCATCGAGGCCATGAGCTGCCCCACGATCGCACCCAGCGGCAGGACGACGCCCACCTCACGGGCAGCGTTCTGGACGATTCCCATGTCCTTGTGGTGCAGGTCGATCCGGAAGCCGGGCTTGAACTCACGGGCCAGCATGCCGGCGGCCTTGCGCTCGAGGATCCGGTTACCGGCGAGCCCGCCGGCGAGCACCTTGACGGCGGCCAGGGTGTCGACGTTGTAGGCCTCGAGGAAGACCAGTGCCTCGGCCACCACCTCGATCGTGGTCGCGACAATGAGCTGGTTCGCGGCCTTGACCGTCTGACCGGAACCGGCCGGCCCGACGTGCGCGAAGGTGGCACCGACCACGTCGAAGACCTCGACGGCGGCCGCGAAGTCGTCGGCGTCGCCGCCGACCATGATCGACAGGTTGCCCTCGATGGCCCCCGCCTCACCGCCGCTGACCGGGGCGTCCAGGACGCGGATGCCGCGCTCCTTGCCCTCGGCCGCCACCTTCTGCGCCGTGGCGGGCGCGATGCTGGACATGTCGATGTAGAGGGCACCGCTCTTGGCGTTGGCCAGGATGCCGTCCTCGCCCAGCGCCACCTGCTCGACCTGCGGTGAGTCGGGAACCATCGTGATGATCGTGTCGGCCTCGCGCACGGCCTCGGCGACACTCGCGGCGCGCTTGCCGCCCTGCTGCTCGAGCTGGGACAGCCGCTCTTCACTGACGTCGAACCCGGTGACCGGGAAGCCGGCCTTCAGCAGGTTGGCCGCCATCGGGGCACCCATGATGCCGAGTCCGATGAATGCGATGTTGGTCGTCATGCCGGGAATCTCCTTCTCGAGATCGTCAGGAGGTGGCTGCGGCGCGGCGCTCGCGCGGCAACCACTCGAAGCTGTCGGCGCTGGCACCCAGCGGCTTGTACTCGAGGCCCACGTAGCCGTCGTAGCCCTGCTTCTCGAGGGCGCTGAGCAGCCCGTCGATGTCCAGGTCTCCCGTGCCGGGCTGGTTGCGTCCGGGGGTGTCCGCGATCTGCACGTGGCCGATACGCTCGGTGGAGCCGGCGATGACCTGCTGCAGGTCCTCGCCGTTGCGGGCCAGGTGGTACAGGTCGCACAGGAAGCGCAGGTTGTCCACGCCACCCTCGGAGGAGACCCGGTCCAGAACGGCCAGCGTGTCGGCCGCGGTCAGGAGCGGGTACTTGGCGTTCTCGGCGCTGTTGAGCGCCTCCAGCAGGATGACCGCGTCGATCCGCGAAGCAGCCTTGGCTGCCAGCGCGAGGTTCTCGGCCGCGATGTCATCCTGCTCCTGGGGGCTGACCCCCTCTTCGCGGTTGCCGTAGAGCGCGTTCAGCGCCTTGCACCCGGTCCGCTCGGCGATGCCGACGGCGACGTCGATGTTGTCCCGGAAGCGGGAGGAGGTGCTCGGCCGCGACAGCAGGCCGCGGTCGCCGCCCGGCATGTTGCCGGCGTCGAAGTTCAGGCCGATGAGCTGCACACCCGCGTTGTCCAGGGCGCTGACGAACGCGTCCACGTCAGCGTCGGACGGCACGGCCTCACCGAACGGCCACCAGAACTCGACGGCAGTGAAGCCGAGCTCCGCAGCGGCGGCCGGGCGCTCCAGGATGGGCAGCTCCTGGAACAGGATGGACAGGTTGACGTCGTAACGCAGCGCGGGTGAAGTCATCGTCCCTTCCGGATGGTGGAAGAATGTTTCTGTTACGTGAAAGACTCTACCGGGTTCGGGACGGCCAGCACCAGTACCCCGAACGTGCCCACCCGAAGGGCGGAAGGACGCGGCCATGGACAAGAAGGCGGACCGAGGGGCAGACCGCGAGGCTACGGCTTCGGCCGCGGACGACGCTGCGCGGACCGGTCCGGAATCGATTCTTGGCGGGTCCGGAGCCGGCGCCAAGCGGGTGCGCGACGGCGCCGGGACATCCGGTGTGCAGTCGCTCGAGCGGGCATTCGAGCTGCTGGAGCACCTGGCCGACTCCGGGCGCGAGATGGGGCTGTCCGAGCTGGCGGGCCTGTCGGGGCTCCCGCTGCCGACGGTGCACCGGCTGATGCGGACGTTGAGCGCCCGCGAGTACGTCCGCCAGGAGCCGTCGCGCCGGTACGTCCTCGGCCCACGGCTGATCCGCCTCGGTGAGGCGGCCAGCCGCTTCCTCGGATCGTGGGCACGGCCGCACCTGGTCTCGCTGGTCGAGTCCACCGGGGAGACAGCCAACCTCGCCCTGCTCGACGGCGACGAGGTGGTCTACGTCGCGCAGGTGCCGTCCAAGCACTCCATGCGGATGTTCACCGAGGTGGGCCGGCGGGTGCTCCCCCACTGCACTGCTGTCGGCAAGGCCCTGCTGGCCCAGCTCCCGCCGGCGGACGCGGCGGCGATCCTGGCGCGGACGGGCATGCCGCCGTACACGCCGCACACCGTCACCGATCCGCAGGAGCTGCTCGGCCAGCTGGAGCGCATTCGGGCGCAGGGCTACGCCGTCGATGACGGGGAGCAGGAGGTCGGGGTGCGGTGCGTCGCCGTGCCGGTGCTGGGCGCTCCGACCCTGGCCGCGATATCGGTCTCGGGGCCGCAGACGCGGGTCAGCGCGCGGCTGCACGACTCGATCATTCCGGTGGTGCGCTCGGCCGCCGAGCAGCTGACCGCAAGCCTGTCCGCCCGGGATGCCGCCGGACCGTGAGCGCCGGTCAGGCTTGAGACCTGCCGGACCCGAGAACGGCCGAGGGCGTTCGAGAAGCCGGACCGGGTGGGCATCCCGCGGCCCCTTCACCGCAGGCGGCGGCGGACCACGGCACTTCCCCCGTCCAGCAACAGTGTGATGATGATCAGCGCGCCGAGGGTTGCCGTCATTCCGGCCCAATTGAAGGCGGCGGTCTGCTCGGTGAGCAGGACGCCCAGCCCGCCGGCTCCCACCATGCCGACCACGACCGCCTCGCGGGCATTCACCTCACCGCGGTAGAGCACGTACGCGGCCAGCTGCGCTCGCGTGCCCGGTAGCAACCCGTAGCCCAGTACGGCGGCGGGCCGGGCCCCGGAGAGCTCCAGCGCCCGCGCCGGCCCGACGTCGGCGCTCTCCAGCGCTTCGAGAATCAATCGGCCCAGAACTCCGGTGGTGTAGACGGCAAGGGCGAGGGCGCCCGGCAGCGGCCCCGGATACAACACCAGCAGCAGGACGAAGGCCCACACCGGTGGTGGCACGGCGCGGCCTGCCAGCAGGCCGAGCCGCAGCGCCAGCCCGAGCGCCCGGGCAATCCAGCCCGGCGGTGACAGCCCCGGCGGGCGAGCCGCGACGACGGCCACTGCCAGCGCACAGCCGCCGGCCAGTGCCGTGGCGACCACCGTCATCTGCAGCGTCTGCAGCGCGGCGGACAGCAACGCGGCGGCGACCTCCCTGTCGACCGCGGGCGGCCAGGCCCCGGCGGCCAGTGCCGCAACCTCGGCCCGGGTCTGCGCCGCGGTCAGGCCGGCCAGGGACACATCCAGGGCCACCCAGGAAGCGACGGTCGCGGCCGCCAGGACGATCAGCGCCCCGACCAGGACCCGATCGCGGGCCGGCGCGACCGCGAGCCCGCTGCCGGCCCCGGAGGTCGTGGCGGAGCGGTCCATGGTGGCGGCGCCGGGCGTCGTAGCGGTGCGGCTCAGCGGGCGCGGGGACAGCCGGCGACGGAGCGCGGAGCCGGCCACATCGATCACGGCGCAGAGCGCAAGGATCGCGTAGAGCAGGGTCCACATCTCGTCGTACCGCAACGACGCAAACGACAGCGTCAGCTGGAACCCGAGCCCGCCCGCACCCACGATGCCCAGCACCACCGCCGAGCGGATCGAGCACTCGAACCGGTAAAAGGCATAGGACAGCATCTGCTGCCCCACCAGCGGCAACAGCCCGTACAGCAGCGCCGCCGGCCGCGAGCTGCCGGACCACAGCAGCGCGCGGTACGGGTCAGGCGGGGCCTCGTCGAGCATGTCGGCGTAGACCTTGGCGGTGATGGCCGCGTACGGAATGGCGATGGCCAGGATCGCCACCAGCGGGTCCAGGCCGAGAACGTTGACCAGCAGCAGACCCCAGACCGCTTCGTGCAGGCCCCGCGGCACCGCCAGACCGGCCCGTGCCGCCAGCAGGCCGGGTGGCAGCCGGCGGACTGCGTTGCCCGACCGGGACGCTGTGCGCTGCCAGAACAGTGACGACGCCAGAACCGCCAGCGGGCCGGCGGCGAGCAGAGACACGACGGTGCCCAGCACCGCGTAGCCGAGCGTGATGCCGGCGGCCTCGGCGGTCAGCCGCAGAAATGCGCCGTCGGTCTCGGGCCGGACGGCACCGGCGAGGAAACGGGTGACCGACGGCCAGCCCGCGGTGTTGACTACCGGCCCGGATCCCAGCACGCCGGCCGCCGACCAGCCGAGCAGCGCCACGACGAGCAGTGGCCATACCGGCCGGCTCCGGCGCCCTCGGGCAACCGGGCCGGAGCCCACGGGCAGCGCCCGGGCCGCGGCGCGGGGCGAGACATCGGTGCCGGCGTCGTGGTCGGCGCCCGACGCACGGTGGGTGAGCCGGGAGGTCACCGGTCGCTCCGGGCGTAGAGGGCCGCCAGCATGTCGTCGGTGACGGCCGTCGAGGGTGCGTCGAAGGCCAAGCTTCCCGAACGCAGCCCGATCAGGCGCGGAAAGAACCGCCGGGCCAGCACCGGGTCGTGCAGGCTGGCGACGACGGTCCGGCCCCCGGCCACCACGGAGGTGAGCAGTTCGAGCATCTCCACGGCCAGCGTGGGGTCCAGGCTAGAGACCGGCTCATCGGCCAGTAGCAGCTCGGGGTCCTGCAGCAGGACGCGGGCCAGCGCCACCCGCTGCCGCTCACCACCGGACAGGTCGTCGGTCCGGTCGAACGCGCGGTTGCCCATGCCGACCGCCTCGAGCGCCCGGATGGCGTCCGGCGCTGGCCCGGGACGCACGAGCGACCAGATCGCCGCGGTCGACGACGTCTGCGCCAGCCGGCCGGCGTTCACGTTGTGCACCACGCGCAGCGGACCGGCCAGGTGCAGCTGCTGCTGCACCCAGCCCATCCGCCCCCGCAGCCGGCGCACTTGCCGCCGCGACAGGTCGGCCGGCCGCTGGCCGAGCACCGTGACCGAGCCGCGGGACGGGGTGACCGCCGCCGGAAGCAGCCCCAGCAGGGTGGACTTGCCGGCTCCCGACGCCCCGAGCAGCGCCACCCGCTCCCCCGCCGCCACGCGGACCGTGACCTGACTCAGCGCCTGGACCCGTCCCAGCCGGACGGTGACGTCGTCGAGCAGAACAGCTGGAGCAACTGTTGCGGTAGGTGCGGTCATGACGCCGGAATCAGTCCCGACTGGCGTCCGACCTCCTCGATCTGCTCGTAGTTGTTGTTGCTCGTCTCGACGAACCGCTCAGCGCCGAATAAGGACAGGATCGCCGCCGACTCGGGGTCCTTCGGGTCGAGAGCCAGCAGGGCCCGGCGCACCCGGGCGGGGAAGTCGTCGCCGTACCGGTCGGCCGCGCCGGGCCCCAGCAGCCAGTGGTAGTCGGCATAGCCGGGTGTCCGCCAGATCACTCGCACGCGGGAGGCGTCCACGGTTCCGGCCGCGACGCGGGCGTGCCAGACCTGCTCGTTCAGTGCACCGGCCTGGTAGCTACCCGACTGCACGAGGTCCAGGGTCCGGTCGTGTGAGCCGGAGTAGCCCGGCGGACCGGCGAAATCGCTGCGGGGATCCACGCCCGCCTGCCGCAGGAA
>JALYNC010000090.1 GCA_030773415.1 Actinomycetota bacterium | reverse complement strand
CGTCCGGGGAGCACCCGGACGCTGGCCGCGCCCGCCGACGGGGCCGGTGAGGTGCGCCGCACCGTGCTGCCCGGTGGGCTCCGGGTGATCAGCGAGGCGATGCCGACCGTTCGGTCCGTGGCCTTCGGCATCTGGGTCGGGGTCGGCTCGCGGGACGAGACTCCGCGGCTCGCCGGTTCGTCGCACTACCTCGAGCACCTGCTGTTCAAGGGCACCGAGCGCCGGGATGCGCTCGAGATCGCCGCGGTGATGGACGCCGTCGGCGGCGAGATGAACGCGTTCACCGCCAAGGAGTACACCTGCTACTACGCACGGGTGCTCGACACGAACCAGGCGCTGGCCGTGGACGTGATCAGTGACATGGTGACGTCCTCGCTGATCGCCACCGACGAGGTGGAGACCGAGCGCGGGGTCATTCTCGAAGAGATCGCCATGCACGACGACGATCCGTCGGATGTCGTCCACGACTCCTTCGCGACGGCCCTGTTCGGCAGTAGCCCGCTCGGGCGCCCGATCATCGGCACCGTGGATTCGATCACCGCGATGAGCCGGTCGGCGATCGACGGCTACTACCGGCGGCGTTACCGCCCGGAGCAAATGGTGGTCGCGGCCGCGGGGAATCTCGATCACGGCGAGCTGGTCCGCCAGGTGCGCAAGGCCTTCGCGGCGGCCGGCATGGTGACGCCCGGCAGCGATGTGCAGCCGGCGCCCCCGCGGGTCGGTGCCCGCCGCCCGGCATACAAGCCGACGATCGAGGTGGTCCGTCGGCCGACCGAGCAGGCCAACGTGGTGATCGGTACCCGCGGCATCGCCCGCACCGACGACCGCCGGTTTTCCCTGGGCGTGCTCAACAGCGCCCTCGGCGGCGGCATGAGCTCCCGGCTGTTCCAGGAGATCCGCGAGAAGCGCGGGCTGGCGTACTCGGTCTACAGCTACGCCTCGCAGTACGCCGACACCGGCATGTTCGGCATCTACGCCGGCTGCCAGCCGAGCCGGGTCGACGAGGTGCTCAAGCTCTGCCGCGAGCAGCTGGAGGAGGTCATCGCCTCCGGCATCACGGAGGAGGAGCTGCGCCGCGGCAAGGGCCAGCTACGCGGCGGCCTGGTGCTGGGCCTGGAGGACACCAGCTCCCGGATGAGCCGGCTGGGCAAGAGCGAGCTGTCGTACGGCGAGCTGCTGACCGTCGGCGAGGTCCTGGACCGCGTCGAGGCCGTGACGCTCGACGATGTCCGAGCCGTTGCCGCCGACGTGCTCGACGCCCCGCTGGCGCTTGCGGTCATCGGCCCGTTCGACGACCACGACTTCTCATGGGCCACGGCGTCATGAGGTGCCGGACGTGATTCCGGTGGCGGTACTGGGCGCGGCGGGCCGGATGGGCAGCGAGGTGGTCCGAGCGGTGGAGGGCGCGGACGACCTCACGCTGGCGGCCACCGTGGACACCGGGGACGACCTGACGGCCGCCCTGGAAGCGGACGTCGTCGTCGACTTCACCACGCCCGACGCGGTGATGGGCAATCTTGAGCGATGCATTGCGGCGGGCACGTCCGTCGTGGTCGGCACCAGCGGTTTCACGCCCGAGCGGCTGGAGCAGGTGCGCACCTGGCTGGCGGACGCCCCGGGTGCCGGTGTGGTCATCGCCCCGAACTTCGGCGTCGCCGCCGTGCTGATGATGCGCTTCGCCGCCCAGGCCGCCCGCTTCTTCGAGTCCGTCGAGATCGTCGAGCTGCACCACCCGAAGAAGGTGGACGCGCCCAGCGGCACCGCGCGGCACACCGCCGAGCTGATCGCCGCCGCGCGGCGCGAAGCGGGCGTCGGCCCCCCGCCGGACGCGACCACCACGGCGTTGGACGGCGCCCGCGGCACCGAGGTGGACGGCATCCGGGTGCACGCCGTTCGGATGGCCGGGGTGGTCGCCAGCCAGGAGGTGCTGTTCGGCGGTGACGCGGAGACGCTGACCCTGCGCCATGACTCGTTGGACCGGACGTCGTTCATGCCCGGCGTGCTGCTCGCGGTACGTCAGGTGCGGGACCGGCCGGGCCTGACTGTCGGCCTCGAACCGCTGCTCGGCCTGTAGCTCCGCTTTCTCATGCGGGCTCGCGCGATTGCCCTCGTGCTGCTCGGGGCGCTGGCGTTCTACCTGGCGTTGCTCGGCGATCGGGCGGTGCTGCTGTTCCGCGAGGGCGGGGGAGTGGCCGTGGTGCTCGGCGTCGCGCTGCTGGCGTTCACGGCGCTCGGCGGGCTGATCTTGATCACCGAGGTCCGTTTCGGGCGGGCCACCGAGCGGCTGGGCCGCCGGCTCGCCGTAGAGGGCGGCCTGCCGCAGGCCGTGCCGGGACCTTCCAACCCGCGCGGTGAGCGCCGCGCTGCCGACGCGGCCTTCGAGCAGCGTCGCCGCGAGGCCGAGGCCGCGCCGCAGGACTGGCGGGTCTGGTACCGGCTGGCGCTGGCGTACGGGGACGCCGGTGACTCCGCACGTGGCCGCAGAGCCGCACGCCGGGCGATAGCGCTGGAACGCGCCGAGCACGACCGCCTGGCCGAGAAGGACGGCCGGTCGTAAACTGGGGGCTCTGCCGGGCAGCACGAGGAGTGCCATGTCGATGGCGTCGTCGCCCCAGTCGCTCGCCGCAAGGCTACCCATCCACCCGCCGTGGCTGCTCGCGGTGGCGGTGGCAAGTGCCATCTCGTCGCCCATCCACGTCGTTTGGTCAGTGGTGGTCGGGCTGCCGGTGGCGGTGCTGCTCGGGACCGTCGGGATGTTCTTCGCCGGATCGGCGCCCGTGGGAAGTGCCCGCGCCAGGGCCGCATTCCTGCTGGTCAGCGCGTGGCTGGCCGGGACCGTGCCGTACCTGGTGGCCGCCGTGCCTTGGTGAGCGCAGCCGCCGTTTCGACCTCCCGCTGAACTGCCCGGGGACCGCCGCGGGGCCCGGCAACGGCCGTGTGAATCCGTTGGTTGGGGTGGGTAGTGGAAGCGGCATGAGGCGACCGAATCCCAGGGCCGTCGGTTTGGCGCTCGGCTTCTGCCTGGCCCACGCCTCGATAGCGGCGTATTCCGTGCTGGCTGAGGACGAGCCGTTGCCCTCGGAGCTGGCCCTCTTCTCGGCGAAGGTGGCTGTGACCGTAGCGCTGGTCTACGGGTTGGACCGGCTGATCTACCAGCCTGGCCAGGATTCGGCCGGTTGCGCTCCGGCCTCCTGGCGCCCCGGCCCTAGGTATCTGCTGCGTCGACCGCTCATGGCCACCGACATCCGGCGGGCCGCGGCCCCCGGAATGCTCCTGTGCCTGGTCTTGGCCGGCTTGCTCGCGATACCTGAGGTGCGCAGCTCCGAACTGTTGCCGCTCGTCGCGGTCGTAGGCATCGGCGCGGCGGCGCTACTGGTGAGCGTGGTCAACCGCGGCCGCACCATCCTCGACGTCGGCGCCCACGGGTTCGCGGTGGGGCCGGAGCCGCAGGGGACCTCGGCTGGCGCAAAGCTGCCCACAATCCCGTGGCCGATGGTTGCCGAGATCAACGTCGTGCCGGACCCGCGACTGCCGGCTGCGGGGGTGACAAGTTCAGAGCTTGAGGTCGTGCTGCGGAGCTCCGTCTCGAATGCGTGGCAGGCGGCGGAGGCGCTTCCGAAGGCGGTCCGAAGCCAGGGCCGGCTCGTCCGACGGATCGGTCCCGACCTCGACGCCGAGAAGTTGAGCGAGGTGGTCAGGCAACACACGCCCGGCGTCCTGCTGAGACTCCCGGAAAAGACGGTGGGCGCCGCTGAAATGGCGGTAAACCAAGCGGTCCCTGCGCCGCCATCGTGACTCCGTCGGTCAGAGGTTGGGTCAACTTCTCCATGATCAGCAACGAGCCAAGGACGACGAGGAGTGCCGCCTTACGCAGCACGCTTGCGCGGTCCCAGCGGTGCCGACGGCGCTTCGGCTTGAAGCCCAGATAACCCAGCCGGTCCTTCCAGCGGCGAGCCCGCAAGGAGCGGCGTCACAGCACGTCG
>JALYNC010000089.1 GCA_030773415.1 Actinomycetota bacterium | reverse complement strand
CCCCGTCGGCGGTCACGCCGAGCTCGGCGGCGGCTGCGCGCAGCGCGTCGGCCGCGCCGGCGAACGAGCCGGGCTTGCCGGAGCGCAGGGCGGCGTGCCGAGCCAGGGCTTCGGCCAGATCGTTGTCGCTGTCCACCAGCATCTGCTCGACGAGGTCGGCGACCGGGGCGGACTCGACCGCGGCCAGCACGTCGGCGTCCGGTGCGGCCTTCGCCGGCGGATACGGCCCGCTCACCTGGACGCCCGAGTGGCGGAGCAGCCCGGCGAAGGCGTCGGCGGCTGCCGCCACCGGGTCCGCCGAGCGCTCGCGGGAGCTGCGGCTGACCCGGCCGCCGTCCACCGACAAGGCAGTCACCGGGGCGACATCACCTGCCGCGACGTACCCCGGTGACCAGCCGGGCCCCAGCGTCGGGCCGGAGAACAGCGAGGCGTCCACCGACAGCCGGACGGTGGTGGTGCCCGCCGCCTTGAGCCGGGCCGCAGTGGCGGCGGCCAGGTCGGACAGGCGCGGGAAGGTCGGGTAGTCGGTGCGCGGCAGCTTCGGTGATCGTCCGAGCGGCCGGAAGTGCTCCGGACCGGCCAGCGTCGGGTCACCGCCGCCGACCAGGACGATGGAGTCCGGCGTCGGTCCGGCCACCACCGAGGTGCGCAGTCTCGTGTCGGGGCCGACCAGCCGCAGCGCCGCCACCGCCGTCACAATCTTGCTGGTGCTGGCCGGCACGATCGAGGCGCCGGCCGTGGCGTAGAGGTCCTGGCCGCTGGAGACGTCGGCCACCACCGCCGAGACCCGCGGGCCCAGCGCCGGGCTGGCGAGCGGCACCTTCAGGGCGCGGGCCAGGCCCGCGGCCGTCGGGACGGGAGCGGCGCCGTCGTCGACGACCTCGAGAACGTGCGGGTTGGGTGTGGGGGTCTCGTTCGGCTCGCTCGCACCCCGCGCGCTCGGGGACGCAGCCGGGTTGCCGTTGCCCGTGCTCCCCGACCGCAGCATCGGGACGGCGACCGCCAGCAGCAGGCACACCGCGCCAATTGCGGTCAGCACCATCATCCAGCCACGGCGGCTCACGGCAGGTGCGGCCGATCGGAGAGCCCAACCCGCCCCTGCGCCGTCCGGCCGATCGGCGACTGCGCCATTCGGCGGACAGCAGGCTGTGCCGTCCGGGCGACAGACGTCCGCGCTGTTGGGCCGACAGGGTGGTGCCCGACGCCTGTTTTCGCCCCTGTCGGCACGTTCGCGATGCTGATCGGGGACACTGAACACCAATCGCGGTATGGATGATGGAGGGCACGTGGAATTCGACGTCACCGTTGAGATCCCCAAGGGTGGTCGCAACAAGTATGAGGCGGATCATGAGACGGGGCGGATTCGACTCGACCGCATGCTGTTCACCGCGACCCGCTACCCGACGGACTACGGGTTCATCGAGGACACCCTCGGCCAGGACGGTGACCCGCTCGACGCGCTGGTCATTCTGGAGGAGCCGACCTTCCCGGGTTGCCTGATCCGCTGCCGCGCCATCGGCATGTTCCGCATGACCGACGAGGCCGGCGGCGACGACAAGGTGATCTGCGTGGCGTCCGGTGACCCGCGCCAGGAGCACCTGCAGGACCTGCGGCACCTGCCGGAGTTCTACCGCCTGGAGATCCAGCACTTTTTCGACGTCTACAAGGCGCTCGAGCCCGGCAAGTCCGTCGAGGGTGCCACCTGGGTGGGGCGGGTCGAGGCGCAGCGCGAGATCGAGCGCTCGCGCCAGCGGCTGAAGGACGCCAAGGCCGCCAAGGAAGTTCCGGAGCACACGGCCGAGGCCGTCGAGGGCACCGGATCGATGCCGCACCACTAAGCACTTCGCCTGAACGACCGGGCCCGTACCGCTACCTGCGGTGCGGGCCCGTTTGCATGAATCGGTATTGCTACACGTGTTCACCGGCGCGTTCGGTCGCGTGCGCCCGGGCGGCCCGCCGCGGACGGTCAGGCGAAGAGCGCGGCCGCCCAGGGCTGTCCCGGCCGCGGGCCGGGCGGGCACGCGAACAGCCCGCTGCCGACATGGCGGATGTACTCGTTCAGGGCGTCGGAGGCCGCGAGCCGGCGCTGCACGGTTGTGAACTGCTCGGGGTCTCGGGAGAACGAGATAAAGAACAGCCCGGCGTCCAGCCGGCCGAGCGGATCGTTGCCGTCCACGAACGAGTAGCCACGGCGCAGCAGCGCCGCTCCCGCGTTGGTCTCGGGTGCGGCCAGCCGGACGTGGGCGCTCGGCGCCGTCCGCAGGGTGCCGTCCGGACCGCGGGCGTCCAGGTCGACCGGATTGAACTCGTCGGCGCCCCCGATCGGGGCGCCGGTTCCCTTGTGCCGGCCGATCACGGACTCCTGCTCGGCCAGCGATGTCCGGTCCCAGTTCTCGATCGTCATCCGGATTCGGCGTGCGACCAGGTAACTGCCGCCGCGCAGCCACGCCGGGCCCTCGTCGCCGACCCAGACGTGCCGGTCGAGCAGGGCCGGATCCTCGGCCTTCAGGTTGGCCGTTCCGTCCTTGAAGCCGAACATATTGCGGGGCGTCGCCTGGGTCGTGCTGGTGGCGGGGTGCGGCCGAACCCGAGCTGCGACCAGCGCACCGCGGTGACGCCGAAGCCGATGCGCGCGAGGTTGCGGACGGCGTGCACCGCCACCTGCGGGTCGTCGGCGCATGCCTGCACGCACAGGTCCCCCCCGCTGCGCGCCGGGTCGAGGTCGTCGCCGGCGAAGTTCGGCAGCGGCCGCAGGGCCGTCGGACGCCGGCCGGCCAGACCGAAGCGGTCGTCGAACAGCGACGGCCCGAACCCCACGGTGACGGTCAGCCGGGACGGCGGCAGCCCCAGCGCCTCCCCGGTGTCCCCGGGCGGGGCGGGCAGCGGACCGTCGACCGCACCGCCGGGTACTGCCTCCCGGCCGGCGGTCATCCGCGCCGCGGCGTCGGTCCAGGCGCGCAGCAGGTCCGCCAGCTCCCCGGCGGTCAGTGGTGGTGACGTCGAAGGCGGCGAAGTGCAGCCGGTCCTGGACTGGTGTGGCGATGCCCGCCTGGTGGCGGCCGTAGAACGGCACCGAGTCCGCTGCGCCCGCCGGGGCGGAGTCGCGCACGACGGCCCCGCCGGCGATCGCGAGCCCGCCGGCACCCGCAAGGCCGAACAGCCGCCGCCGGGACAACTGCACGGTCAGCTCCGGACAACCGTCGCGGTCAGCTGTGACAGCGGCTCGCCCAGGGCGTCGACGTCGGCTGCCAGCTGCCGGATCTGCTTGGGGGTGAGTTTGTCGTAGGTGACGTACTCGTCGGTTCCGGTGCGGTAGCCGGCGAGACGCTGCTGGACGGTCCGGAACCGGGTGTCCAGCTGCTGCGCCAGCGCGGCGTCGCGGCGCTGGACTGCCGGACGCAGCGCGTCGTACGCCGCCTTCGCGCCTTGGACGTTGGCGGCGAAGTCGAGCAGGTCGATGCGGGAGTACCGCTCCTCCTCGCCGGTGATCTTGCCCGTGGCGACCTCGTCGAGCAGCTCCTTGGCACCGTTGCCGAGCTGGTCGGGAGTGAGCTCCAGGGTCTGCACCCGGCGGGACAGCTCGGTGATGTCCGCCATCAGCTAGTCCGCGTACGGCGCCATACCCGCGGTGCTGTTGGAGGTCCACAGCGACTTCTCGATCTGGTGCCAGCCAGTCCAGTCGGTTCCCGCCTCGACGTCGTTCTCCCGCGCGCCGACCTTCGGGTCCAGATCGCCGAAGCTCTCAGCCACCGGCTCGATGCGCTCCCACGGCACGCGGGACGCACCGTAGAGCCGCTTGGCCGCCGCCACATCGCCGGCCTTCACGGCGTCGGTGAATGCCTTGATCTTACCGGTCAGGTCGGCGACCTGCCCCTGCACGTACGTGGTGTAGGCACGGAAGCCCGCCTCGACCTGCGGGTCGGCGGCGGCGGCGGCGGTTGATGAGGACGCTGGCACGACGGTGATGTTTTGCCGGATCCCGTCGCCGGTCATGCCCGGCTTGCACGCGACGGTGTAGAGGCCGGTGCGCAGCAGGACGGTCAGGTCGCGGCTGCCGTCGGCCTTGATGTTCTCCGCCTCCGCCATCACCCGGTCGTCCGAGCCGTAGACGTAGACCTCGGTGACCTTTGAGCCTTCGTTGCGGATGGCGAACGTCTGCGCCCCGGCCGCCAGCTTCGTGGCCCCCACGGTGCAGGAGTCGTCCGTGGCGACCACCGTGGTGGGCGCGTTGACCCCGGCGTCGACACTCGCCGATCCACTCGCCGACCCGCTGGCCTCCACCGGCTGGGTCGTGTCGGTTCCGGAGCACCCGGCCGCTAGGACGAGGGCGGCCACCGCGGCCGGGAG
>JALYNC010000088.1 GCA_030773415.1 Actinomycetota bacterium | reverse complement strand
GTGTAGAGCCCCGTGCAGACCGGAACACCGTCCACCCATGCCGCGTAGCGGATGGAGCTCTCCGCCGCCAGCCGGCTGCGTTCGACCTCCAGCACCGGCTCCGGGTGGCGCACCACGTCGGCCAGCTGGGCCGTCCCGACGTCTGCAACGGCGGTTCCCGGTGTGGCAAAGCTCAGTTCGGCTGCCGCCAGCATGGTGGCCAGGTCGTCGTCGGGCTGCGCCCGGCGCACGACGGCCCCCGGCGGTACCGGTGCGCTCGGCACGTCGTTCACCTCACCCGTGGCCAGCAGTGGGTGGTCGGTGACCTGGTAACCGGCCGCCACCGCCGACGCACGCATGCTCGGCGTGGTCTGGAGCACCCACTCGAAGTTCTGCGGAACGGCGAGCTCGCGCATGCGGCGCTCGACCTGCGCGATGTCCGCCGAGGTGATGGCCGCAGCGCCCAGCGAGGGTCGTGCGTAGAGCGGCCATCCCGGCCCCTCCTTGACGAACAGCGTCAGCGGGCCGATCACCTCCGCGCGGCCGCCGAGCCGGCGGGGTAGCGCGTCGAAGTAGCGCTCGAGCCGGTCCAGCAGTCCGCCATGGCGGGCAGCGTAGCTATGGCCCCGGGGTGGCCGTCACGCCAGCGGCTGGTGCCGCCCTGCCGGCTGCTGCGGCTGCCAGTCCCGACCGTCCCGGCTGTCCACGCCGAAGCGCAACGCGGCGGCGTCGAGGAGGATGAGGGACCCGAGAACCAGTAGCAGACTCATGGTCAACAGCGTGCTGCCAGCGTCAACCGGTTTGCGAGTGGCAGAACAGCCGGTAGGCGCTTGATTCCTGCCAACTCAGCGGCGCAAGCTGTCCGGCATGCTCACCGACGTCTGTGCCGTCATCGATGAACCCGTCGCCGCGTTCGAGCTAGGTGTGGTCTGCGAGGTCTTCGGCCTCGACCGCTCCGCGCAGGGGCTGCCGACCTACGACTTCGCCGTGGTGTCGGTCAGCGGCTCCCCGCTGAGCACGTTCGGCGGCCTGACCCTCGCCACGCCGCACCGGCTCGACCGCCTGGGAACTGCCGATCTGGTCTGTGTCCCGGCCTGGCGTTCCGTTGGCGAACCGCCGCCCGAGGCGCTGCTGGAGGCGCTGCGCGACGTCGTGGCACGGGGAGCGCGGGTGCTCGCCGTCTGCAGCGGTGCGTTCGTGCTGGCGGCAGCCGGCCTGCTCGACGGCCGGCGAGCCACCACCCACTGGATGTACGCCGAACGCCTGGCCCGCCAGTATCCGCAGGTGGAGGTGGACGCAAACGTGCTGTACGTCGACGAGGGGCCGGTCATCACCAGCGCCGGCACGGCGGCCGGCATCGACGCCTGCCTGCACGTCGTACGCCAAGAGCACGGAGTGCAGGTCGCCAACGCGGTCGCCCGGCGGATGGTGGTGCCGCCGCACCGCGACGGCGGTCAGGCGCAGTTCGTGGAGGCACCGGTCCCGCAGCAGCGGCACGTCGGGGCCGCCGATCTGGCGGCCGTGCTCGACTGGGCGGTCGCCCACCTCGACCGGCCCCTGTCCGTGCCGGTCCTGGCCCGGCAGGCGCACCTGAGTGAACGCACCTTCGCCCGGCGTTTCTGTGAGGTCACCGGAACCACTCCGCACGCCTGGGTGCTGGCTCAGCGGATCGGCCATGCCCAGCGCCTGCTCGAGGACGGCCTGCCGGTGGAGCAGGTGGCACGGCGGGTCGGCTTCGGCGCTGCGGCCACACTGCGCGCCCACTTCGCCCGCAGCCTCGGCACCTCGCCCTCTTCGTACGCCCGGACCTTTCGGTGAGTCCCCGCCCGCTGCGCGTCCTCGTGCTGGGCGGGACGTCCTTCGTCGGCCCCGCCCTGATCGACGCTGCCCGCGATCGCGGGCACGCGGTGACGGCCTTCTCCCGGGGAAGGTCGCAGCTGCACCGCGCCGACGTCGAGCACCTTCGCGGAGACCGCAGCTCCCGGGACGGCCGGGCCGCCCTGCGGAACCGAAGCTGGGACGTCGTCCTCGACACCTGGTCCGGATCCCCGGACGTTGCCGCAGCGACGGCCGCCGACCTGGCGACGGCGGGCTACTACGGCTACGTGTCGACACGGTCGGTCTATCGCTGGCCGGTTCCGCCCGGCGCGGACGAGAGCGCGCCCCTGGTGGAGGTGGCGGACTGCGTGACCTCCGACGGTCCGGGAGAGCGGTACGCCGGCAACAAGCGCGGTGCGGAGCAGGCGGTGCTGGAGCACTTCGCCGGACGGGCGCTGCTGGCCCGCGCGGGACTGATCCTCGGCCCGCGGGAGAACATCTGGCGGCTCCCGTGGTGGCTGCAGCGCATGGCGCGGGGCGGACCGGTGCTGGCCCCGGGCCCGCCGGACCGGCCGCTGCAGTACGTCGACGCGCGGGACCTGGCCGCCTGGACGGTGCGCTGCGCCGAGGCCGGCGTGACCGGCGCCTTCAACGCCGTAGGTCCGGTGGGCGCCGCCACCATTGGGTCGGTGCTGGAGGCGTGCCGTCGGGTCACCGGCGGATCTGCCTCCCTGGTGTGGGCGACTGCAGCGGACATCGCCGCCGCCGGCATCCAGCCGTGGACGGAGCTGCCCATCTGGCTTCCGCCGCACGGCGAGGGCGTCGGCATGCACGACGGCGACGTCAGCCGGGCGCTCGCCGCCGGTCTGCGGTGCCGTCCGGTCGAGGAGACGGTGGCCGACACCTGGGCCTGGCTGCAAGCGACTCCGGCCGCCGATCCGTCGCTCGATCGTCCCCGGCCGGGCCTGGCCCCCGCAAAGGAGGCCGCCGTGTTGCGAGGGCTACTGCGTTGTTAGGGGCCGGCCGACGACTGATCTGCCTCGAGGCGGCCCTCGGATACGAGCCCAAGGCCGCTACAGGTCGCCGTACTCCCAGTGCCAGGGCTCGAACTTGCTGCCGCCCGGACGAGCCCACTCCGGATTGACCCAGCCGAAGCGCGGAGCGTTCATGCTCATCCAGGTGTACTGCCGGCTGCCGTACTTCTCGATGCCCCCGCAGAAGTCGATGGCCACCCCCCAGCCGTGGTTGCTGGTGCCCGGCCGGGCAGCCAGGTGCGGCTTCGTCGAGTACACCCGGACCTGGTCGCGGTAGCTGCGGTAGGACGAGCCGACGCACGGCGCCTCGCCGAACTCCATCACGAAGGCGGCCCTCATCCGCTCGAACGAGTCGGCCGCGTCGCAGCGGAGCATCTGGCCGGACGCCGACAGGGGCCGCAGCGCGCCCTCGGGAATCCGGCCGTTGCCGAAGCCACCCCACTTGGCACCGCCAGTTGCCTTGCAGGCGCCGTTCAGGTTCAGGGCGCTGCGGGTGCTGTCGCGGGATGCCCGTGACTCGTCGTCCTCCAGCAGGATGGCGCTGCGCTCCGCCTCCACCCTGATGGCGACGATGTCGTTGTTGAGCTTGGTCTGCTGGTCGGTGATCTGCGCCAGCAGCTGCGTAGCTCGCCTGTGCGCGGCGGCGGCCTCGGCGCGCGCGGTGGCGAGATCGTTGAGCACCTGGGTCCGGGTGGCGGTCACGGCCTGCAGATAGGCCGCTGAGTGCAGTGCCTCGGCCGTGTCGCGCTCCGGCTCGTCCGACAGCAGCAGATGCATCTCCGTGCTCAGCTGCTGTTGACGGTAGGCGGCGTTCGCGAACTCCTGCAGCTCGGCGTTCGAGCGCGCCAGTTCGGCGTCGGTCGCCTTCACGGCCTTCGCGGCCTTGGTGACCTCCGCCCGGAGCTTGACCACCTTGGCGTACAGCTCCTTGAGCTGCTTGTCCCGTAGGGCGAGCCGATCCTGCAGTCGCTCGGCCTTGGCGGTCGTCGCCACGGGAGCGTCCGGCTCGGCAATGGTGGGTGAGGCGGTCGTAACGGTCAGCGCAAGCGCGACAGCCGTAGCCAGCGCCGGGAACCACAACCGCAACCGCGCCGGGGGCAGCAGCACAGACGAGAACAGCACAGTGAGAAGAGCTCCAGGACAGCGAGATGGCAGTCAGGACGTCAAGCAGCCCGGGCAAGCCCTGCCACCGCTGTCAGGGCGAACCCGTACTTTCCCCCCGAATTGATCTAGATCCTAGCGAATGAAGACGGGCGCGTTCCAAATCCCCACAGGCGGGACTCCTCGCCGACTCGCGAAAACGTCACTGCGATACCCGCGAACCCGGCATGCCCGGGCCCCTGGCCGGCGCGCGAGACCGCAGCGGGCACTCCTGCAGTGCAGCCGCACAGGCGGCGCCGTTCACATCAGGTCGAGCAACTCCAGCAACCCGTCCGCCACCGCGCCGGGGGAGCTCCAGATGCCGAAATGGCCGACGTCGTGCCCGGTCACCGGCCAGCCTCGAAAGCGGGCGGTGCGGGGCAGCGCCGGCCGCTCGTCGGACAGCTTCAGGTATCCGCACGGCGCATCTGGCCAGTCCGGCGGCATCGGCAGCGGCTCGACGTAGAAGTCGTGCGCCCGCGGACGCGCCCATGCCGACACCACGTCCGCGTCGTCGAGGCGGGCCACCTCGGTGTCCGGCCAGGTGGTGAGCCGGCCGCCGTCGTGGAGTCGCTCGTGCAGAGCGCCGGCCCGTTGCGGGTCCTCGCCCTCCAGTAGCGCGAGGCGGGTGGCGCTGGCGCGGGGAAGGGTCGCGTCGCAGAAGACGTATCCGGCCACCCGGCGGTTGCCGGCCCGCAGCGCCGCGGCGACCTGGGGCAGCAGCGGTCCGGCCTCCCCGTGACCGACCAGCACCAGCGGCGGGGAGGGAGCGGCGGCCTGGGCGATCGACAGGGCGGCCCGGGCCACATAGCGAACCCCGTACGGCGGCTGATCGTCATCGGCGATGTCCGGCGCGACCACCGCGACTCCGCGCCCGACGAGCTCCGCCGACAGCCGCGACAGAACACCCGCACGCAGCAGGGGGCTGTGCAGCAGAACGAGGCTCCCAACGTCCACGCCGGACAGCCTCCCTTACGCTGCCGGGCATGAGCGACCGGGACGACCTGCTGCAGCTGATCCGCGACCGCGCCGTCGTCCACGGCAAGGTAACGCTGTCATCGGGCAAGGAGGCCGACTACTACGTCGACCTGCGCCGGCTGACCCTGTCGGCCGCGGGCGCGCCGGTCGTGGGACGGGTGATGCTCGACCTCGCCGCCGATCTGGAGTACGACGCCGTCGGCGGGCTGACGCTCGGCGCCGACCCGGTGGCCACGGCCATGCTGCACGCCGCCGCCGCGCGTGGCCGCCAGCTGGACGCGTTCGTGGTGCGCAAGACCGGCAAGGCCCACGGGCTGCAGCGCCGCATCGAAGGGCCGGACGTCACCGGCCGCCGGGTGCTGGCCGTGGAGGACACCTCCACGACCGGTGGTTCGGTCCTGACGGCCGTCGAGGCGTTGCGTGAGGCGGGCGCCGAGGTCGTCGGCGTCGCCGTGATCGTCGAGCGCGGCGCGGCACCGGCCATCGAGGCCGCCGGGCTGTCGTATCTGACCGCGTACACGCTCGACGACCTGGGTCTGTCGTAGCCCCTGTGTCGCAGCCCTAGGCGACTACGCCTGCGCCTTGCTCCTGGAACGCTCCCGCAGGATCTCCACGACCAGCGGGAGCAGCGAGATGCCGATCACCAGAAGCACGATCGACTCGATGTGGCCCGCGATGAACTCCACGCCGCCGAGGGCGTAACCGAGCATCGTCAGGCCTACGGTCCACAGCAGACCGCCCACCATGTTCCAGGTGGTGAAGTCCTTGACCGGCATCTCGGTCACGCCGGCGACCGGGTTCATGAACGTCCGGGCGATCGGCACGAAGCGGGCCATCACCACGGCCTTGCCCGGGCCGAACCGCTCGAGCAGGTCCTCGGCCTTCTGCACGTGCGCCCGCTTGAAAAGGCGGCTCTCCTTGCGGTCGAACAGCAGCGGACCGCCCTTGCGGCCGATGTAGTAGCCAGTCTGGGCGCCCACGATGGCCGCGATCGGCAGGCCGATCAGCAGCACCGGCAGCGAGAGCTGGACACCGGGGATGCCGCCGGCCGCCGCGTAACCGGCGATGAACAGCAGCGAGTCGCCGGGCAGAAAGAATCCGAGCAGCAGACCGGTCTCGGCGAAGACAATCGCCAGAATGCCGATGGTGCCGAACGCCGTGATCAGCGACTGTGCATCGAGAAAGTTGACGGCCAGAGTGGCTCCGGTGGGGGTCACGTCCGCAAGATTAGCGGTCGGTCGCCGCTGCGTTCAGCTGATCGCCAGAACCGCTTCCCGGCTACACCCGTCTGGCCGAGAGTCAGGAGCCCGCTGCCCGCCGCAGCCGCCGCACATGCAGCAGAGCCAGCACCGTTCCTCCGACCGCGAAAGACAAGCCGACCCAGATACTCACTTCGCGCACCGCCGGAATCCGCGCGGCCAGCCAGCCGAGCAGCACCAGCGCGACGCCCCAGCTGATCGCACCGGCGACGTTCGCGACCAGGAAGCGGCCGTACGCCATGCGGGCCACTCCGGCCAGCACGGGGGTGAACGTTCGCACCCAGGGAATCCAGCGGGCGATCACCACCGACAGGGCGCCGAACCGGTCGTAGAACGCCTCGGTCCGGGCGAGCGTCTCCTCGAGATGCCACCGGTGGCGCCAGCGCACCAACAGCGGCCGGCCGGCGCGATGCCCGATCCAGTAGCCGGTGGAGTCACCGGCGATAGCGGCGATCGCGACGCCCACGGCCAGCACGCCGACGTGCACTCCGCTGTCCGGCGAGCCGGCGATCAGCCCCGCCCCGAACAGCACCGTGTCGCCGGGCAGAAAGAAGCCGACGAGGATCCCGGACTCGACGAACACGATCGTCCACACCACCGTGTACACCGCGAGCGCCGACAAAGAGTCGAGCTCAGGGTGCAGCAAGGACATGCGTTGAACCCTAGGCTGCGAACATGGCTCAGCGACTGGTCGTCATCGGCGGGGACGCGGCCGGAATGGCGGCCGCCTCCCAGGCGCGCCGCCGCCGCGCCGCCGACGAGTTGTCAATCGTGGCGTTCGAACGCGGCCGGTTCACCTCGTACAGCGCGTGCGGGATCCCGTACTTCATCAGCGACCTGGTGCCTGAGCGGGACGCCCTGATCGCCCGCAGCCCGGAGACGTTCCGCTCGAAGTTCGACATCGACGTGCGAACCCGCCACGAGGTTCTGGGCATCGACCTGGCCGGCCGGACGGTCGCGGTCCGGGATCTGGACGCCGGGACGGAGTTCGCCGAGCCGTTCGATTCGCTGATGATCGGCACCGGCTCGGTTCCGATGCGCCCGCCCGTGCCGGGCATCGATGCCGCCGGCGTGTACGGCGTCCAGACGCTGGAGGACGGCGTCGCGCTCAAGGCTGCGTTCGCCACCGGGAACGTCCACCGGGTGGTGATCATCGGGGGTGGCTACATCGGCCTGGAGATCGCCGAGGCAGCCGCCGTCCGCGGTGCGTCGGTCACCGTGGTGGACCGTTCACCGACACCGGTAGGCACCTTCGACCCGGACGTGGGCGAGATCATCGCCGCCGCCGTGCGGGAGCTGGGGATTGAGCTCGTGCTGTCCGATCCGGTCACCGGCATCGCCACGGAGAACGGCCGGGCCTCCGCAGTGCACACCGCCAGCGGCCGGGAGCTGCCCGCCGACCTGGTGGTGCTCGGTCTGGGGGTGCGGCCCAACGTGGCACTCGCCGAGGCGGCCGGGGTGCCGCTCGGCACCAGCGGCGGCATCGCGGTCGACGCGCAGATGCGCACCCAGGCCGACGGCGTGTGGGCGGCCGGTGACTGCGTCGAGTCAGTGCATCGGCTCTCGGGCCAGCGGATGGTCGTGGCGCTCGGCACCCATGCCAACAAGCAGGGCCGGGTGGCCGGCATCAATCTGGGCGGCGGATACGCGACGTTTCCCGGCGTGATCGGCACGGCGGTCACCAAGGTCTGCGAGCTGGAGGTGGCCCGTACGGGGCTGTCGGAGGCGGAGGCCTCGGCCGCCGGGTTCGAGTTCGTGGTCGCCGCCGTGGACTCCACCACCCGCGCCGGCTACTTCCCGGGCGCGAAGCCGATCCGGGTCAAGATGACCGCGGAGCGTCGCGGTGGACGGCTGCTCGGCGCGCAGATCGTCGGCAAGGAAGGCGCGGCCAAGCGCATCGACGTGCTCGCCAGCTGTATCTGGAACGGCATGACCGTGGACGAGGTGCTCAACCTGGACCTGTCGTACGCGCCGCCGTTCGCTCCGGTGTGGGATCCGGTGCTGATCGCCGCCCGCAAGGCATGGGAGGCCGTGGAGGCCGACGTGCGCGCCGGCAGTTAGCGGCGGTCAGCTGCTGACGGGGATCAGCGACGTTCCGGCCGGTCCGTACGCCGGCGCGCTGGCGATCAGCTCGCTGACCGTCAGCATCTGCAGCCCGCGATCGGACAGCTTGCTCAGCAGCCCGGGCAGCACGTCGAACTGCAACTGCGTCGGTTGCCGGGCGCGCCGTCGTGCGCTAGCACGATGGAGCCCGGCTGCACCCGGTTCAGCAGCATGCGTCCGTCGTGGTCGGGGTGGGTGCCCCGGAAGCCGTCAGACCACAGCACGACGGTGTAGTTGCGTCGCGCGGCGGCCAACAACCCCTCGGGGTCGATGTGGCCCCACGGCGGGCGCATCAGCCGGACGTGCTCGCCGGTCAGCCGGTTGATCGCCCGGTCGGCGCTGTCCAGCTCCTCGGCGATCCGCTCGGGCGTCGCCCGGGCCAGATCGCAGTGCCGGTGGGTGTGCGTGCCGATCTCGTGACCGGCGGCGACGACGGCCTCGACGAGTTCCGGATAGCGCAGCGCCCGCTCACCGACGAGGAAGAACGTGGCCTTCGCGTCCGCCTCCGCCAGTACCTTCAGCGCCTGGGGCGTCCACCGGGGGTCGGGTCCGTCGTCGAAGGTGAGCGCGATGGCCGGCACCTCGGTGCCGACCTGCCAGAGCACCTCCGAGCGGAGGCCACCAGCCTCGCCGTACGGCCGCGCCACCCGCGGAAACTCCGCAGTGTCGGAAAGGGCCCGGCCACCGTTGACTGACCGCATCGTCGCGGCGACACCGATGGGGGCGATGGCGCCGATCGAGCCGACGGCCAGACCGGCGCGCAGGAACGAACGTCGGCCCAGGGTCATGGAACTGAAATCGTCAGCCGCGGCACGCCCTTGATAAGCCCAACAGGGTGGAGAGCCTGGACAGGCTGCCCTCAGATCGTCACAAAGATCCGCCGCCGGTACAGCACGGCGCAGAGCGCACAGCCGGCCCCGACCGCGACCATTGCGTACGTCAAGGACGCCGCCGTCGCCCCCATGACCGTCGCGAACTGCGCGGCGATAGCGTCGCGATGCGGGCGGAGCAGCGTGTTGAACACACCTGGGACGACGCGTACAGCGCCAGGGCGTTCAGTCCGAGCACCCGCAGCAGCCCGAACGGCCGCTGCCAGCCGCGGACGTCAACGGCCGCGTACGCGGCAGCGAACAGCAGCATGCAGATGCCGAACGATGCCTTCACTGCCGACCGCGATGTCCACCGCGGTCGAGAAGGTGGTGCCCTCGGCCCAGGTGCCGGCGTCGCCGCCCGGTCCAGGCAGGTAGGTGAACGCCGCCCACGCGCCGGCCAGCACTCCCACAGCGGCCGCGGCTCGGCCACGGCCCGGCAGTCGCAGCAGCACGCCAGGCGCCGGCGTCGCCCGGCCGTCAGCGGTGCGCCCGGACAGCGGCATGGCCACGCCGACGACGAAAAGGAACAGCGGGAACACCACGTCGGCCGCGGTGAAGGCGTCGAAGTTGCCATGGCGGAGCTGGCGCGGGTACGCCTGCGGAATGCCGGGGTTGTCAACCAGCAGCATGCCGAGGATCGCCAGCCCGCGGACGACGTCCAGCAACTGCAGGCGGCGGCGCGGACGCGGGTTCCTCGCTCCGACGGCGCAGCAGCGCCCGAACTGAGCGTTGAGGCGGCCGGTTGCCCAGTGCACGAGCCGGCCCCTCTGTGGTCCCCGCCCGGCCCGGCCCTTTCCCCTCGGCGCGCCGGTTGGGGATACTGCGGTCGTTCCCAACGTCAGGAGAGCAGCGCCATGCCGATCGCCACGCCGGATGCCTACAACGACATGCTCGACCGGGCCAAGGCCGGGCGGTTCGCCTACCCGGCGATCAACGTGACGTCGAGCCAGACGCTCAACGCGGCGCTGCGTGGCTTCGCCGAGGCCGAGAGCGACGGGATCGTGCAGGTCTCCACGGGCGGGGCGGAGTTCCTGTCCGGCACCACGGTCAAGGACATGGTGCTGGGCGCCCAGGCCCTCGCGGAGTACGCGCATCACGTCGCCAAGGCGTTCCCGGTCACGATCGCGCTGCACACCGACCACTGCCCCAAGGACAAGCTCGACAGCTACATGCGTCCGCTGATCGCGATCAGCCAGGAGCGCGTGGCGGAGGGCCGGGAGCCGCTGTTCCAGAGCCACATGTGGGACGGCTCGGCCGTCGAGCTGGAGGAGAACCTGCAGATCGCGGACGAGCTGCTCGCCGCCTGCGCCAAGGCCAGGATCGTCATGGAGATGGAGATCGGCGTTGTCGGCGGCGAGGAGGACGGCGTCGCCCACGAGATTAACGAGAAGCTCTACACGACTCCCGAGGACATGTACCGCACCGCCGAGGTGCTGGGCACCGGCGAGAAGGGCCGGTACCTGCTGGCCGCGACGTTCGGCAACGTGCACGGCGTCTACAAGCCGGGCAACGTCAAGCTCCGCCCGCCGATTCTGGACGAGGGCCAGCGGTACGTCGCCGGCAAGCTCGGCCGTGACGAGAGCTCCCAGCCGTTCGACCTGGTCTTCCACGGCGGCAGCGGATCATCGCTGGAGGAGATCCGGGAGACCCTCGACTACGGCGTCGTGAAGATGAACGTCGACACCGACACCCAGTACGCCTTCACCCGCCCCATCGTGGACCACATGTTCCGCAACTACGACGGCGTGCTGAAGGTCGACGGTGAGGTCGGCGTCAAGAAGCTGTACGACCCGCGGACCTACGGCAAGGCGTCCGAGACGGGCATGGCGGCCCGCGTCGTCGAGGCCTGTCAGGACCTGCGCTCGGCCGGGCAGTCCCGCCGCTGAGCGACCGTCCGGGGTAGCTCTTGGGTACCAGCACCGCCCGTTCCCGGACGCGCTCAAGACTGCCGTCGGGGGCTCCGAATGACTAGTACCGGCAACGACGCCGAGTACTTGAGGGAGCCCGGACATGAAGCACTTCACTTGCAGCCAACTCCTGCCCGGGTGCCCGGCCTCCTTCTCCGCCGCGAGCGTCGAGGAGATCGTCGCGCTGGCCAGCCGCCACGCCACCGCAAGCCACGGCCTCGTCGGCTACGCGACCAACTACCGCGTCGCCGTCGCCGCCACGGTCATCTGACCCGTCGGCGGCGGCCCGTCCGGGCCCGGTTGCGAACCTTGCTCTGGGCCTTCCCAAGCTGATGGCCGCGGGTCAGGGCGAGGCTTCCGTGCTGTCGAGGAACTCCCGCACCGCCCGCACGTATGCATCGGTCTCCTCGACGAACGGGGTGTGGCCCGACTCCGCGAACTCGACGAGTCGCGCGTTCGGCAGCGCCTGCGCCATGGCGCGGGATGCCTCGGGCACGCAAACCCGGTCGGAGCGGCCGGTGAGGATCAGCATCGGCTGCGTCACCGACGGCAGCGCGTTCGCGACCTCGATTCCGCCGTACCCCTCGACGGAGAACCGGCGCAGGATGTCGGGTGCGTACTGCGCATCCGCCTGCGCGGCGATGTAGTCGTCGATTCGGGCATCGCGGGGGTCGGCGAAGTGGAACGGCAGCTGGTCGACCAGCAGTGACCGGTAGCCGTCCTGCGTCGCCACCGACGTCTCCCGCGCCCAGGCCGCTGTGACCTGCTCCCGCAGCTCGACCGGCTCGAAGGCAGCGAGGTTGTCGGCCACCGCGTCCAGGTAGCTCGACGACGGGACGCCGTTCGAGACGATCGTCGCCCGGGCGGCGCCGTGCGCGTCCACCGCGTGCTGCAGCGCCACGAACGAGCCGTACGAATGCCCGAGCACCGCGTAGTCCTCGGCCCCGAGCGCGGCCGCCACCCCTGATACGTCCGAGGCCATGGTCTGCAGCGTCCACGTCTGCGGCGGGGCCGAGCGGTCGGACCGGCCCTGCGCCCGTTGATCGATCAGAACGAGGCGGTAGCGGCCGTCCTGCGTCAACGGGTCGAGCCAGGTGCCCCACTGGGTGTGGTCCATGCCAGGTCCGCCGTGCAGCACGAGGATCGGGATCGCGTCCGGCTCCCCGCGCTCGACGACGAACAGCTGCGTGTCGTGAACGGGAAGCAGGCGCCCGGAGACAGGCATCGGAGCTCCTCGCTGGCAGGCCGCCTCGCGGCCGGGCGGCTGGGGCAGGATGGCGTCATGAGTCTCCACCAGAACCTGTTCGGCGGTCCTCCGCCCACCCTCCTGCCGGACGAGCCGGCACCTCGGCAGCTGCTCGAAGGCGGCACGGATCCGACCGAGGTGGCGGCGGCCCACCCCACGGCGTCGGCCGCATGGGCCGCCCTGGCCGACCGCGCCTTCGCCGCCGGAGCGGTGATCGAGTCCTACGCCTACGCCCGTGTCGGCTACCACCGCGGTCTGGACGCGCTGCGCCGCAACGGCTGGAAGGGCTTCGGGCCGGTGCCGTGGTCCCACGAGCCGAACCGGGGCTTCCTCCGCTCGCTGCACGCGTTGGGCCGAGCGGCGAACGCAATTGGCGAGTCGGACGAGGCGGAGCGCTGCCAGACCTTCCTGCACGACAGCGACCCGGCGGCCGCCGACGCCCTGCGGTAGCCGACGCCGGGCGGTAGCTCAGTCCGGCTGTTCGACCGGAACCAGTGTGGTCCAGCCGCCCTGGCGCACCCGCCAGGTCCGCGAGCCCTCGAGAGTGAGCAGCTCACCGTCGACGTTCATGGGCACGCCCGTCCCGCGAAAGGTGACGCTCCGGCCGCGCACCGACACCACGTCGGGGCGCTGCAGATGCCGCCCCAGCTGCAGGTCCGTGGCGAATCCGGTCCGGGATCCCGGGTCGTTGGCCGTGCTCACCATCACCTCGAGCAGGCCGTCGTCCAGCGAGGCGCCGGGAAACAGCTCGCCGCCACCGCCGATCATGCGGCCGTTGCCCACCGCGGCCATCAGCAGGGGGGTGGTGCTGTCGGTGACGACCGCACCGTCCACCTCGACCTGCACCGGCCAGCCCGGGGAACGCAGCCCGGCGATCAGTGACCCCAGCCGGTAGCCGACCGGACCCAGCGCCTTCTTGAACGAGCCGGCCGACTCCGACGCAGCAGCGCCCACCCCGACATGCCCCGCATTGACGAGCACCCGGCCGGTGTCGTCGACGGCCAGGTCCACCGGCGCAAGCCGGGCAGCGAGCAGCGCCCGCGCTGCCTCCTGCATGTCCAGCGGCAGGCCGATCGAGCGGGCGAAGTCGTTGCCGGTGCCCATCGGGAGCAGCCCCACAGGCACCGACTGCAGCTCACCGCGGTCATGGAGTCCTTGCAGGACGTGGTGCAGGCTGCCGTCCCCGCCGGCCACGATCGGGATCCGGTCGTCCCGCAGCTTGAGCACCCGCTCCAGGTCCTCCGCCGAGCAGCAGCCGACGACGTCGACGTCCGCGACCGCCTGCAGGATGGCCCGGGCGGAGGCGACGTCCTGCTCATCGGCGCAGCCGGCCTCGGCACTGGACAGGATGAGGTACTGGAGCTCGGCCATGTCCCTGTCGTACCACTTAGTGGCCGTGCCAGCGCAGTTGTCGGCTAGGCTTCACCCGCAAGAGACCCCGTGTGCGCTTGCGCCCGGGGTCCGTTCTTTTTCGCGGTCGTTGTGGACGGAGTGAAGACCTATGCCGGCGCTGGTGCTGGTCGGCGCCCAGTGGGGCGACGAGGGCAAGGGCAAGGCCACCGACCTGCTCGGCGGTTCGGTCGACTACGTCGTGCGCTACCAGGGCGGCAACAACGCGGGCCACACGGTGGTCGTCCCGACCGGCGAGTCCTACGCGCTGCACCTCGTGCCCTCGGGGGTCCTGTCGCCGGACGTGGTGCCGGTGATCGGCAACGGCGTCGTGGTCGATCCCAAGGTGCTCTTGGAGGAAATGGACGGCCTTGAGGCCCGCGGCGTCTCCACCGAGCGGCTGGTGCTGTCGTCCGGCGCCCACCTGATCATGCCGCACCACCGTGCGCTGGACCGCCTCACGGAACGACACCTGGGCAAGGCGCGGATCGGCACGACGGGACGCGGCATCGGCCCGGCGTACGGCGACAAGGTCGCCCGCGTCGGCATCCGCGTCCAGGATCTGCTCGACCCGGGCATCCTGCGCCAGAAGCTCGATCTCGCGTTGCGGGAGAAGAACCAGGTGCTCGCCAAGGTGTACAACCGGCGGGCCCTGCAGGTGGACGAGGTGGTCGAGGAGTACCTGCAGTACGCCGAGCGGCTGCGACCCCACATCGCCGACACCGGCCTGCTGCTCAACCGGGCGCTGGATGAGGACAAGGTCGTCCTGCTGGAGGGGTCGCAGGGCACGCTGCTCGACGTCGACCACGGCACGTATCCGTTCGTCACGTCCTCCAACCCGACCTCGGGAGGTGCGTGCGGAGGCTCGGGTATCGGGCCGACGCGAATCACCCGGGTGATCGGGATCGTGAAGGCGTACACGACGCGGGTCGGTGCCGGTCCGTTCCCCACCGAACTGAAGGATGCGGACGGCGAGCGGCTGCGCAGCGTCGGCGGAGAGTTCGGCGTCACGACCGGCCGCTCACGCCGCACCGGCTGGTACGACGCCGTGATCGCGCGGTACGCGTCCCGGGTGAACGGGCTCACCGACCTGTTCCTGACCAAGCTCGACGTGCTGGCCGGCTGGGAGCAGATCCCGGTCTGCGTGGCCTACCGGGTGGGGGACACGACGTTCGACGAGATGCCGATGACCCAGACCGACTTCCACCACGCCGTTCCGGTGTACGAGCAGTTTCCCGGCTGGGACGAGGACATCTCCGGCTGCACGTCCTTCGAGGACCTGCCGAAGAACGCCCAGAACTACGTGCGGGCGCTCGAGGAGATGTCCGGCGCGCCGGTGTCGGCCGTCGGTGTGGGCCCCGGGCGCGAGCAGACGTTGCAGCTGCGGGAATTCAGCTAAGTGGCGCGCGAGCACCACTCCGACCACTCCGACCACGGCCACGACTACGGCGAGTACGACATCGCCTGTGCGATGGCACACGGAGACGTAGAGGCCCCGACGGGAGAGCGCCGGCTGGTCGCTGTGTTCGCCTCGCCCGTCGCGCTCCAGCTGGTGCATCTGGCCGCGCACGTCGGCTACGACTGTGTCGTCGTGGACCCGGAGCGGGCGTTGGACGGGGCTCGGACCGTGCGCGCCGTCGCCGACGCGGGCGTCGACGGGAACACCGACGTCGTGGTCACCGACCACGACCGCCAGGAGCTGGGGGATCTGCTCGCCGACGTGCTCTCCACCGACGCCCGCTGGGTTGGGGTGATGGGCAGCCCGCGCCACAGCGCACCGCACGTCCTCGCGCTGCAGGAGCGGGGCCTGCCGCAGGAGCAGATCGACCGGGTGCACCGGCCGATCGGTCTCGACATCGGCTCCCGCTCCCCGGCGGAGATTGCGATGGCCACGGTGGCCGGGCTGCTCGCCGACCGCAACGGGCGAGCCGGCGGTACCTACGAGGTCGGGCGCAGCGGGTCGGTCAGCGAGAGCGGATCTTCCTGACGGCGGCGTACCGCGAATGCCACCCCAGCCCCAGCATCAGCACCGCCATTGGGATCCGGTCCCGACCGGTGTCCTGGCCGATGGTCAATTCCATGGCAACGAGAATCAGCCCGGCGACGATGAAGATCGCACCGGCGGCTGCCGGGTCCCTCTGCAACAGACTGGTCCGTCTATCCGTTCACATGATCGTCGCTGTACCAGGGACTCCAGGGCCATGCGGTGGAGATTCCTTGTGCCCGAACTCAATCGTGGTCGTACCGCCCCGCCACTATTTGCGTGACTCCGCTATCTCCTCGTCCAAGCGGACGCGATGCTGCTCGACCGACCGCCGTAGCTCGATGTCGAGTACCGCTTACTGCCTGGACCTCGGACAGGCCCAACTGGCGTCGGACCGCCCGCGCGGCCGCCTCCTCGTTGTCGCGGTCGGCAACTGTGGCTCGAATGTGCGGAACTCGTCGAGCGCTCATTCAAGGGTCATCAGTATCTGGCAGGCGCGCTTCCGCATGCCGCCGCAGGCTCGGCCCGCCGTATCGGGAGGCTGGACGGCGAAGCATTCGTAGTCGCGGGCGCTTACACATGGGCCGGCCACCTGTGACGTTGCGCCGAATCATGCATAGGTCATCAGACGTCCGGCCGATCCTCCGCTAGCCTCCGGACCTCGTGAGAGTCCTCGTCGTCGGATCCGGTGCCCGCGAACACGCGCTGTGCCTTGCGCTCTCCCGCGACCCGGTGGTGACCGCCGTCGCCAGCGCGCCCGGCAACCCCGGAACCGCGCAGCTCGGGGCCGTGCACGCAGTCGAGCCGCTGGACGGCCCCGCCGTCGCCGCCCTCGCCAAGGACATTGCCGCCGACCTGGTGGTCATCGGCCCGGAGGCGCCGCTGGTCGCCGGTGTCGCGGACGTCGTCCGGGGAGCCGGCATCGCCTGCTTCGGCCCGTCTGCAGCCGCCGCAGCGCTGGAGGGCAGCAAGTCGTTCGCCAAGGACGTGATGCAGGCCGCGGGCGTGCCGACCGCCGCCGGCCGTGACCACGACATCGTGGAGGCCGCCCTCGCCGATCTGGATGAGTTTGGCCCGCCGTACGTGATCAAGGCCGACGGCCTGGCGGCCGGCAAGGGCGTCACCGTCACCGAGGACCGGGACGCCGCCGTCGAAGCCGTCCGGGAGCGCCTGACCGGTGGCGGCCGGTTGGTGATCGAGGAGTTCCTGGACGGGCCCGAGGTCTCGCTGTTCGCCGTCACCGACGGCCGGACGGTCGTCCCCCTGTTGCCCGCCCAGGACTTCAAACGGGTCGGCGAAGGCGACACCGGCCCGAACACCGGCGGCATGGGCGCCTACGCCCCGCTGCCCTGGGCGGCGCCTGGGCTGGTGGACGAAGTGCTGCAGGACGTCCTGCAGCCCACCATCGAGGAGATGGCGCGCCGCGGCACGCCGTTCGCCGGGCTGCTCTACGCGGGGCTCGCGCTCACCGCCGCCGGGCCGCGGGTGATCGAGTTCAACGCCCGCTTCGGCGATCCCGAGACTCAGGTCGTCCTGCCGCTGCTGGAGTCATCACTCGCCGAGCTGCTGCGCGCCGCCGCGACCGGCACGCTCGCCGACGTGCCGCCCCCGCGCTGGCGGTCCGGGTCCGCCGTCACGGTCGTCGTCGCCGCCGAGCGGTATCCGGCGTCGCCGCGCACCGGGGACGTGCTGGAGCTCCCCGACGACGAGCGAGTGCTGCACGCCGGCACCCGGCGGCTGGACGACGGGAGCCTGGTGTCCGCCGGTGGGCGCGTCGTGTCGTGCACAGCCGTCGGCGCCGACCTCGCGGCTGCGAGAGAATCGGCCTACGCACTGGTCGACAAGGTGCGCCTGCCCGGCAGCCACCACCGAACGGACATCGCGCTGGCGGCGGTGCAGGGCCGCGTCGCCGTACCGGAGAGGACCGCATGATCGAGCGTTACACCCTGCCCGAGATGGGCCGGGTTTGGTCCGAGGCCCACAAGTACGAGCTGTGGGCAAAGGTCGAGACGCTGGTCCTGGAGGCGCACGCCGCCGCCGGCGTGGTGCCCCAGTCCTCGGTGCAGCCGGTCCGGGACGCGCCGCCGCCCACGCCGCAGGCCGTCGCCGAGATCGAGGCGGTCACCCAGCACGACGTGATCGCGTTCCTGTCGGCCTGGGCGGCGAACACCACGCCCCGCGAGGCTGCCGCGTACGTCCACTTCGGCATGACGAGCTCCGACCTGCTCGACACCGCGCTCGCGCTGCAGCTGACCGAGAGTTCCGAGCTGCTGCTGGAGAAGGCGGACCGGCTGGTTGCCGCGCTGCGCGACCTCGGGCTGGCGCACCGCGACACCGTCCGCGTTGGCCGCACCCACGGCGTGCACGCCGAGCCCGACACGTTCGGCCACCGGGTTGCCGACTTCGCCTTCGCCGCGGCCCGCTCGCGTGACCGGCTGCGCCGCGCCGCCGAGGCCGTCGGGGTCTGCAAGGTCTCCGGCGCGGTGGGCACCTACTCCAACATCGATCCGGCCGTCGAGCAGCACGTGGCCGCCCAGCTCGGCCTGCGCCCGGCGGACGTCGCCAGCCAGGTGGTCATGCGCGACGGCATCTCGGAGTGGGTGAACTCCCTGGCCGTGCTCGCCACGGTGTGCGAGGCGATCGCGCTGGAGGTGCGGCACGGGCAGCGCACCGAGGTGCGCGAGCTCGAGGAGCCGTTCGGCAAGGGGCAGAAGGGCTCCTCGGCGATGCCGCACAAGCGCAACCCGATCATCTGCGAGCGGATCGCCGGCCTGGCCCGGGTGATCCGCGCCCAGATCGTGCCGGTGATGGAGGGCATTCCGCTGTGGCACGAGCGGGACATCTCGCACTCGTCCACCGAGCGGATCGCGCTGCCCGACGCCGCCATCGGCACTGACTACCTGCTGCACCTCACCCTGCGCGTGGTCAGCGGACTCACCGTCAACGCCGACCGAATGCAGCAAAACCTGGACTCCACCGGCGGCCTGATCTACACGTCCGCCGTGCTGCTGGAGCTGGTCGAGATGGGGCTGTCCCGCGAGGACGCCTACGCGATAACCCAGGCCGCGGCGATGGAGACCTGGGGCGGCGGCGCTCCGTTCCGCGAGACGCTGCGGGCGCACGCCAAGCAGGCCGAGCTGACGCTGGACGAGGCCCGGCTGGACGAGGTGTGCCGGCCGGAGCGCTACCTGGCCCGGCTCGACCCGGTGTTCCACCGGCTGGCTGCCCTGTCGTGACGACACCCCTGCCCGGATCTGCTGAAACGTTGGCAGAGTCGGCGGCAGAGCTGCCGCTGCCGCTGCTGACCCGCGGCAAGGTCCGGGAGGTGTACGCGGTCGGCGACGACGCCGTCCTGATGGTCGCCAGTGACCGGCTGTCGGCGTACGACGTGGTGCTGCCGACCGCCATCCCGGACAAGGGGGCGGTGCTCACCGCCACCACGCTGTGGTGGTTCGACCAGGTCGCCGACCTGGTGCCTAACCACCTGATCACCGCGTCGGTGGACGACTATCCCGCCGAGCTGCGGCCGTACGGGGCGCAGCTGCGTGGCCGGTCGATGCTGTGCCGGCGACTGGAGATGCTGCCCGTGGAGTGTGTGGCGCGCGGCTACCTGACCGGCTCGGCACTGGCGGAGTACGCGCAGTCCGGGACGGTGCACGGCTTCCCGCTGCCCCCTGGGCTGCGCGACGGCGACCGGTTGCCGCAGCCGGTCTTCACACCGACGTCCAAGGCCCATTCCGGCCACGACGAGCCGATCTCAACGCAGCAGGTCGTCGAGCTGGTGGGCGCCGGGCGGGCCGCGGAGCTGGAGCGACTGACGCTGGAGATTCTGCAGCGCGGCAGCAAGATCGCCGAGCGGCGCGGCATCCTGATTGCGGACACCAAGGTGGAGTTCGGGGTCTCGCACGACAACCCCGACACGGTGGTCCTCGGCGACGAGGTGCTGACCCCCGACTCGTCCCGGTTCTGGCCCGCGGCCCGCTGGGATCCCGGCGGCCCGCAGCCCTCGTTCGACAAGCAGTACATCCGCGACTGGCTGACCGGCATCGGGTTCGACCGCCGCCCACCCGGGCCGGAGTTGCCGCCGGAGGTCGTGGAACGCACCCGCGCCACCTACGTCGAGGCCTACGAACGGCTCACCGGCCGCTCGTTCGCCGACTACCTCGCCGCCGCCTGACATGAGCCGGTCGCCGGACGGACGCCTGAGCGTGGCCGAGCCGGTGGCGTTGTCCAGCGCGCAAGGCCGCTGGTTGCTGGGGACTGTGGTGCTCGGCAGCGGCGTGTCGATGCTGGACGCCACCGTCGTCAACATCGCCCTGCCGGCCATCGGCCGGGATCTGCGGGCCGAGTTCTCCGGACTGCAGTGGACGGTCAACGGCTACATCCTCACGCTCGCCGCACTGATCCTGCTGGGTGGCTCCCTCGGTGACCGCCTCGGGCGGCGCAAGGTCTTCCGATACGGCACCGCCTGGTTCGCCGTGGCGTCCCTGCTGTGCGGGCTGGCGCCGAACGTGGCGGCACTGATCGCCGCGCGCCTGCTGCAGGGCGTCGGTGGGGCACTGCTCACACCGGGCAGCCTGGCGCTGATCTCCGCGTCGTTCCGCGAGGAGGACCGCGGACGGGCCATCGGCGCCTGGGCGGGACTGACTGGCATCGCGGCGGCGCTGGGACCGGTCATCGGCGGCCTGCTGGTCGAGATCTCCTGGCGGCTGGTCTTCCTGATCAACTTGCCGCTGTGCGTCGCGGTGATCGTCCTGGCGGGCCGGTATGTGCCGGAGTCGCGGGACCCGCAGGCGAGCTCATCGCTGGACGCCGCCGGGGCGGTGGCCGGCGCGCTCGGCCTTGCCGGGGTCACGTATGCGCTGGTGGCGGCCGGCGAGGGTCAGCTCTCCGCGCCGACGTGGGCAGCCGGCGGCGCCGGCCTCGCGTCGCTGGCGCTGTTCGTCCTCATCGAACGGCGGAGCCCGGCGCCCATGCTGCCGCTGGGGCTGTTCGCGTCTCGGCAGTTCACCGCGGCCAACCTGGTGACGTTCGCGGTCTACGCACCGCTCGGGGTGGTGCTGTTGCTGCTCGTCGTCCAGCTGCAGGTCACCGCCGGCTTCCCGCCGCTTGCCGCCGGCTCGGCGCTGATTCCGGTGACAGCCCTGATGCTGGTGCTCTCGTCGAGGTCCGGCGCGCTGTCCGCGCGCATCGGACCCCGGCTACAGATGTCCACCGGGCCGCTGCTGTGCTCCGCCGGCGTGCTGCTGCTGAGCCGGGTGGACGGATCGGCGACCTATCTGCGCGACGTGCTGCCCGGTGTGCTGCTGTTCGGCCTGGGACTGGTGGTCGCCGTGGCGCCGCTGACCGTCACGGTGCTGGCCGCAGCCGAAGGCCGGTACGCCGGTATCGCGTCCGCGGTGAACAACGCGGTCGCCCGCACGGCCAGCCTGCTCGCCGTCGCCGCGGTTCCCCTCATCGCCGGAATCTCGGGCACGGAGTACCTGGACCCGGTCGCCCTGACCAGGGGCTACCGCATCGCCATGCTCTCCGCGGCCGGTTGTCTGGCCGTCGGGGGGCTGCTGGCCGCCATCCTGATCCGCAACCAGGTCGTCGCTGCCTCGTCGGAGGCGGCGGATGGCCGTCGATAGGGTGCGGCGGGACAGGCACGGGGCCTGCAAGGCAGCAAACCCACAAGGCAGCTAAGAGGAGGACGTCCGCCCATGGCTCGGATCGTCGTGGACGTCATGCCGAAGCCCGAGATCCTCGACCCGCAGGGGCAGGCGATCAGCGGCGCGCTTCCCCGACTCGGATTCTCCGGCGTGGTGTCCGTCCGGCAGGGCAAGCACTTCGAGCTGGAGCTCGACGGCGAGCCGAGCGATGATCTCCTGCAGCAGGCCGAACGCATCGCGGACACATTGCTGGCGAATCCGGTGATCGAGGACTACACCGTCCGCTTCGCGGAATAACAGCCCTCGACGACGGACCGGCGAACCGCCGGTGCGTAGCCGGAAAGGGCCCAGCGGCGGGCCCGGAAGCCGAGGAGGGCGTGTGGAGCTCAAGTTCACGCTCGCCCTGCCGCGCGACGAACTGACCATTCCGGTGGTCCGCCGCATCCTTTCCCGCTCGCTGGAGGTCCTGGGGGTCGAGCGTGAGTGCACCGCCGACATCGAGGTGGCCATCACGGAGGCGTGCACGAACGTCCTTGACCACGCCCGCGAGGGGGACGAGTACGCGGTCAGCGCGTCGATCACTGGCCGGATGTGCGTCATCGAGATCACTGACACCGGAGCCGGCTTCGACGCTGCTGCCGTGGGAAAACAGGACGCCGACCCGAGCGCCGAGGCCGGCCGCGGCATCCAGCTGATTCGGGCCCTGGTGGACCGTGTCCGCTTCGAGGGGCGGGTGGAGAGCGGCGGCACCGTCGTCCACCTCGAGAAGCGGCTGGAATGGGCCGACGGCTCGCCCATCGACCGGCTCATGGAACTCCAGGAAGGCGCCCCGGCCGCCGAGCCGGCCTGAGGTTGCTCGCACCGCGCTCGCCGGACGCCGGCACGGTTCCGCGCTGCCTGCACTACCCTGGCAACCATCGCGTGCCAGGCGCGCAGCAGCCGCCGCACGGACCGCCCGGCTCAGTTCGGAGATCCGCATGACAGCCTCGTCCGGACCTCGCATCGGCGTGGTCACCTTTCCCGGCTCCCTCGACGACCGGGACGCGCAACGCGCTGTCCGGCTCGCCGGAGCGCAGCCGGTGCACCTGTGGCACGGCGATGCCGACCTGCAGGGCGTCGACGCCGTCGTCCTGCCTGGTGGGTTCTCCTACGGTGACTACCTGCGGGCCGGGGCGATCGCCCGCTTCTCGCCGGTGATGGGCGCCGTGGTCGACGCGGCCGGCGCCGGGTTGCCGGTGCTGGGGATCTGCAACGGCTTCCAGGTGCTGTGCGAAGCGGGGCTGCTGCCCGGGGCGCTGACGCGCAACGAGGGACTGCACTTCACCTGCGTCGATCAGCAGCTGCGGGTCGAGAACGCGCGGACGGCCTGGACGTCCGCCTTCGTGCCGGGCGGTGACATCGTCATTCCGGTGAAGAACGGCGAGGGCCGGTACGTCGCTGACGAGGCCACCCTCGACGAGCTCGAGGAGGAGGGCCGCGTGGTGCTGCGGTACGTCAGCGGCAACCCCAACGGCTCGGTGCGCGACATCGCCGGCATCACCAATGCCGCCGGCAACGTGGTGGGCGTCATGCCCCATCCCGAGCACGCGGTCGAGGTGCTCACCGGCCCCTGTGATGACGGCCTCGGCTTCTTCGTCTCCGCGCTGCGGACGTTGTCGGTGGCCGCGTGAGCACCACCGAGCAGGCCCGATCCGTCGCGGTCGACACCGTTGATGTCGCCGGCGAGGACGCCGGAACGCAGCAGCCGTACGCCGACCTCGGCCTGCGGCCTGACGAGTACGAACGCATCCGCGAGGTGCTGGGCCGTCGGCCCACCGACACCGAGCTGGCGATGTATTCGATCATGTGGAGCGAACACTGCTCCTACAAGAGCTCGAAGGTCCACCTGCGCCAGTTCGCCGGCGGCCCGCGCAGCGAGCGGCTGCTGGTCGGCATGGGCGAGAACGCCGGCGTGCTCGACCTCGGCGCCGGGCTGGCCGTGACGTTCAAGGTGGAGAGCCACAACCACCCGAGCTTCGTCGAGCCCTATCAGGGCGCCGCGACCGGCATCGGCGGGATCGTCCGGGACATCCTCACCATGGGCGCGCGGCCGATCGCGGTGATGGATCCGCTGCGCTTCGGTGACCCGGAGAACCCGGACACCCGCCGGGTGCTGCCCGGAGTCGTCGCCGGAATCGGCGGTTACGGCAACTGCCTCGGCCTGCCGAACGTCGGCGGCGAGGTCGTCTTCGACCCCAGCTACAACGGAAATCCGCTGGTCAATGCGCTGTGCGTCGGCATCATGCCGAAGGACCGGATCCAGAGCTCCAGCGCGGCCGGCACCGGCAACGCGGTGATCCTGCTGGGCGCCAAGACCGGCCGCGACGGCATCGGCGGCGTCTCGGTGCTGGCCAGCGCCACCTTCGACGAGTCGGGCGGACCGGCGAAGCGCCCGAGCGTGCAGGTCGGTGACCCGTTCACCGAGAAGATCCTCATCGAGGCGTGCCTGGAACTGTTCGACCGCAAGCTGACCAGCGGCATCCAGGACCTGGGCGGCGCCGGGCTGACCTGCGCGCTGGCCGAGACGGCCGCCGCGGGCAAGACCGGCATGCGCATCGAGCTGGAGCGGGTGCCGCTGCGCGAGGCGTCCATGGTTCCGCACGAGATCCTGGCCAGTGAGTCCCAGGAGCGGATGCTGGCCATCGTGCCGCCGGGTGATGTCGAGGAGGTGCTGCGCCTCGCCGAGCGCTGGGGAGTGCTCGCCACGGTGCTGGGCACGGTGACCGACGGGGACCGGCTGCAGATCACCTGGCACGGCCAGACCGTGGTCGACGTGCCACCCGCGTCCCTGGCGGACGAGGGGCCCGTCTACGAGCGGCCGATGCGCCGCCCGGCGGACCTGGACGCGCTTCGGGCCGACGATCCGAATGCGCTGCCCCGCCCGGCCGGTGAGAACGAGCTGCGCCGGACGCTGCTCACCATGATCGCCAGTCCGAACCTGTGCTCCAGGCGCTGGATTACCGAGCAGTACGACCGGTACGTGCTCGGCAACACTGCCCTCGCGATGCCACACGACGCCGGTGTGCTCCGCGTCGATGAGGCAAGCGGCCTCGGCATCGCGCTCGCCACGGACGGCAACAGCCGCTACACCCGCCTCGACCCGTACGCCGGCGCTCAGCTCGCGCTCGCCGAGGCCTACCGCAACGTCGCCTGCTCCGGAGCCGAGCCGATCGGGATCACCAACTGCCTGAACTTCGGCAGCCCGGAGGATCCGGAGGTGATGTGGCAGTTCGCCGAGGCGACCCGCGGCCTGGCCGACGGCTGCCAACAGCTCGGCATCCCGGTGACCGGCGGCAACGTGAGCTTCTACAACTCCACCGGTAGCGCCGCCATTCATCCGACTCCCGTGGTCGGCGTCCTCGGTGTCATCGAGGATGTCGCCCGCCGTACGGTCACCGACTTCGGCCAGGTCGGTGAGGTGCTCCTACTGCTGGGGGACACCCGCGAGGAGTTCGGCGGCTCGGAGTGGGCCTGGGTCACCGCCCGCCACCTCGGCGGAACGCCGCCGGCGGTCGATCTCGACGCCGAACGGAAGCTCGCCGACATCCTGATCGCGGGGTCACGGGACGGCATGATCTCCGCGGCGCACGACCTGTCGGACGGCGGGTTGGCCCAGGCGCTGGTGGAGTCGTGTCTGCACGGGGAGATCGGCGCGCGCATCGTCCTGCCGGAGGAGCTCGACCCGTTCGTGGCGCTGTTCTCCGAGTCCAGCGCCCGGGCGGTGGTGGCGGTACCCCGCTCCGAGGTGCTGCGCTTCACGGACATGTGCGTCGCGCGGGGGTTCCCGGTCGCCCGCATCGGTGTCGTCTACGGCGACTCGCTGGACGTTCAGGGGCTGTTCGACGTGCCGCTGGGCGAGCTGCGGGAGGCGTACGAGGGGACCCTGCCCGCGCTGTTCGGCTGATGCCCGGCCTGTTCAACTGATGCCAGGAGCCCGGGCGCCGAAGCTGCCGCCGGTCGAGGAGATGCAGGCTGGGCTGCGCACCACGGCGCCCGATGCCGTGCCCTCGCTCAATGCCGATGGGCTGGCCAGGCAGTGCCTCGACGCCTGCCTGACCGCGTGCGATGCGGGGCTTGAGCCGGATCCGGCCGCGCTCAAGGCGGCGGTGCGCTGGCTGGTGATCCGGCTCGCGGAACGGGCGCCAGGGCGAGCCGTGGAGCTGCGGATTCCGGGCCGGGCCGGGATCGCGGTCCAGGTGGTGGAGGGGCAGCGGCACACCCGAGGCACCCCGCCGAACGTCGTGGAGACCGACGCGCAGACGTGGCTGCTGCTGGGGACAGGCCGCCTGTCGTGGCAGCAGGCGTCGACCGACGGCAGGGTGGCCGCCAGCGGCTCGCGGGCGGACCTGTCGGCCTACCTGCCCCTGCTGTAGCCAGCCGCGCCGGTCGTCCAGCAGGTTGAGCTCCCCAGCCACGTCCCCGGCTCCGGCCGGTCATCCGTCGTAGAGACGACGGGTGTAGCCGGGCTGCTGAGCAGTTCATGTCGCGGACCGTTCCGAAACTCGCCGGCAACGCATCGAGGTCGCGCCGGTCTGGTTGGTCATGAGTTGTGGTCACTGCTGCGTCGGCGTGTCGCTGTGACCTTCAGCAATGATCGGCGGTGCTCTTCGGCATTATGTGGCGCCGATGACGAGGGTGCTGCGGGCGGCTTCGACGACGTCGTCGGTGATAACTGTGAGGTCGTTGATCCTCAGGACGCGTCGATCTGGACGAAGAGGCGCTGGATCAGACGGAAGTTGCCGCGGCCCGTCATGCGACACGACAGCTCGTGTGCCTGCGCCTTGCCGAGCCGGACTGCCGGCCCGGCAGGTGGGTCCGTTAGACCGCCGGCTTGCTGCCACGCTTGAGCAGCGCGGCGACCGCCGGCAGGCCGGTGAGGAAGCCGAGGATGATGCCGATCTGCATGAGGAACAGGAAGGTGACGTCGGTCGGTGCGGGCATCAGGTCGTTGAAGTGCAGTAGCAGCATCCAGCCGCCCATGCCGAGGTCGAAGGCCAGCACCGTGACCGCCGCCACGAGCAGCGCTGTCCCGACCCGCGCAGTGCTCCGGGAGGAGCGGACGGACAGTTCGAACACGAACAGCAGCGCGGTTGCCAGCACGGCGATGACAGCGATCATCGCGTAGAGGTCGAGCCCGGCGATGGTGAGACCGGTGGCCAGGACCAGCGGTACGCCGATGACGTGAGCGACAAGCGAGGCCACGCCGCCAGGCAGACCTCCCCGGGTAGCAGCACCGGGAAGGCGCTCCGCTGCGTCGATCCGCTGCTGCTGCTGCCACTTCGCGCTGTAGGGGCGGCCGAGTCGTAGATATAGCGGCAGCGTCAACGGCCCGAGCCACAAGGCGCTGAGCACCCACACACCCTCCATGGGCCTCGCCCGCTGGCGGTAGCCCCGGCCGTAGATGTCGATGGCCACGGCAACGGCGGCGACGACCGCGAGCGCAACGAACAGCCACGCGACGGGCGTGAGCCAGGCCGGCATCGCCATTCCAGCGTGATCGGGAGTCATGGGATCCATGGGGGCGCCTTCGGTAGCAGGGAAGAGGTGACAGCGAACGAGGGCGCGGCTGCTGCTGCTCGCGGGCATCGAGAACCAGCGGCCGGCACCGATAGCCGCGGGGTTGAGGACCCAACGGTCAGGACCGGCGTCATTGGGCGGGGCGGGCGGTCGTTAGAGCCGCGATCTCGGCGCGGAGCTGGGCGAGCTCACGCGCCTCGTGGTCAGGCCGTCCCTGGCAGTGCGCCCGACGCATCGGGCGGATGCAGCACAGGTAGGTGAGCAGAACCGAGGCCACCGCGACCGCCGCAGCGACAAGGGTCATCGGACGAAGCTGTCGGTCTCGCGCGCCCGCTCGGCTCTCAGCGCCGTCACCTCGCGCCGCAGGGCAGCGAGCTCGTCGGCTCGGACGGTCGAGTCGGCGGGGGCGCCCATCGCGCCGCCGCGCATCATGAACCACATCATCGCCCCCATGCCCACAGGGCAGGCCAGCACGGCGAGGGCGAACAGCACGGTTTCCATTACAGCTCCTGACAGGTTAAAGCTACTATCAACCATAGTAGGCATGCGGCGGATGTTGCCTACCGAACGGGGGGACCGTGATGTCAGGTCCCTATTGGCAGCCCCGGTCGACTCGACAGCAGAGGAACTGCCCCCGGGGCGGTTCAAGCGCAGACCCGATCCGATGTACCGAGATGGCCAACTGCCACTAGCACAACGAGTGCGCTGCACGAGGCGGTGGCACCGATGACCGAGGAGGTCAAGCAGCGGTGGGACATGACGGAGCAATGATGAACATGATGGCCGCGATGATGGGCGGCTGGATGCTGCTATGGGCTCTGGTCGGTGTTGCCCTGCTGGCCCTGGTCGTGGTCGCCACCATCTGGCTGGCCAAGCGCGTCTGGCCCCGGCCGCCGTCGGCTTCTGAGGGTCCCGACGCCGTGCTGCGGCGGCGGTACGCCGCCGGGGAGATCGAGCGGGACGAGTTCCTGCGGGTGCAGCACGACCTGTCGGGGCGGTGAGGTGTCGCCGGTCCGGCCCATGGCGACCTGCCCCAGCGATGGCGGCGCAGGCGTATCCCGTCGCCGCAACAAGGGCAGCGCCTACTATCACTGGTAGGAGCAGAGGAGGGTGACGTGCGACCGTTCGGTGAGCTTGAGTCAGCCGTGATGCAACAGCTGTGGGACCGGGATCGGCCGGCCACGGTGCGTGAGCTGCTCGCCGAGCTCCAGCCTCACCGCTCGGTGGCCTACACCACCGTCATGACAGTGCTGGACAACCTGCACCGCAAAGGCGCCGTTACGCGGGAAATGCAGGGTCGAGCCTGGCGGTACTCGCCTATGAGCAGCCGTGAGGAGCACACCGCGGCCCTGTTGCGCGACGTCCTGGCCGGCGGCGGGGACCGGCGCGCTGCTCTGCTGCACTTCGTCGCCGAGCTCGAGCCCGACGAGATCGGTTCCCTGCAGGCTGCGGTCGAGGCCGCCCGTCGCGCCCAGGAACCGGGCTCATGACGTCGCTGGTGCTGCTCGTCATCGCCGGGCTGCTCGCCGTCGCCGGGCCGCAGGCGCTCGCCCGCCCGTGGGCCGACCGCGCTCCGCGCCTGGCCGTGGCCGCCTGGGTGCTGCTGGCCGCGACGGCGTTGACGGCGGTCGTGCTTGCCGGCGTGGTGTTGCTGGTACCGGTCACCGCCCTGGGAACCGACCTCGCCGGGTTGCTCCGGGCGTGCGCCCTGGGCGTGCAGGCTGCCTACTCGACCGCCTCCCCGCTGCCGATCCTCGGCGCCGCACTGGCGGTCGCGGTCCCGGCCTGGACGCTGCTCGGGATGCTCGCCGGCATGGTCCCAGCCGCGTTGGAACAAGGCCGACTGCGGCGCTCACTGAGCGCTGTCGGTCGGGCCGACGACGCCTTGGGCGCGTTGGTGCTCGACGCTCCGCGGGCCGCTGCCTACTGTCTGCCCGGCCGAGGTGGTCGGGTGGTCATCACCACCGCGGCGCTGGCTGTGCTGAGCGGCGCCGAGCTCACCGCCGTGTTGGCGCACGAGCGAGCGCACCTGCGTGGCCGCCACCACCTTCTCGTTGCCGCGGCGACCGGACTGTCCCGGGCCTTCCCGACAGTTCCGCTGTTCAGCCGCGGCCTGACCGAGGTTCGCCGGCTCGTCGAGCTTCTGGCCGACGACGCGGCGACGCGGCGGCAGGACCGGCTCGAGGTAGCCAGCGCCTTGCTCTGCCTGGCCGAAATGCGCACGCCGGCCCCGGCCCTGGGCGCAGTGGGCACCGCCGGAGCGGCCCGGGTGCACCGGCTGCTGCAAGCTCCGCCACCCTTGTCCCGGCTGCAGCGTGGTGCTGCGGTGGCCGCACTGGCGCTGGTGGCGGCGGCACCGCTGGTCGTGGCGGCCTACCCGGCCTACGCCGCGGCAGCGAGCGACGTTTGCCCCGTGACGTTCCCACCCCGGGCGTAGCCCATCGCGAGGGGACCAGACACCTCACTCCGGCAGCGACTGCTCAACCAGACGGTGCACTTGTCCCTCAGTCAGCGCGCCGAGCGCCCGGGGCCGCCACCGGGCCCTCCCGGTCGAGAAGCGTGAAACCGTGCGAGCTGGGTGGCTGGCCGTTAGAGCGGCAACTGGTAGGCGGCTACGACGACCTGCAACCGCGCC
>JALYNC010000087.1 GCA_030773415.1 Actinomycetota bacterium | reverse complement strand
CCTGATCGGAGACCGAGCTCGGACCGGCGAGGGGGCCAGCCGTCGGAATCACGTAGCGACCGGTGCTCACCGGCCGGCGGGGGGCCGCACGGGCGCCACCTCGCCCGCGACGATGCCGTACGAGCCGGATCGGCCGGACAGCTGCTCGGCCAGCGCGTACACCGCCTGCAGGCGGCCAGCCGGGGCGTCCACGCCGTCCACGGAGGAGACGGCCTTGGTGGCCGTGCGGTTCTCCCGCAGGGACGCCAGGACCCCGCCTGACTCGGCCGACTCGGCGGGCCCCGCCACCACCACGCCGTTGCTCCAACTGTCCAGCGCCATGGCCAGCCGGGCCACGGCGGCGGAGCCGTAGTCGCCGCCGGTTCCGGGCTCATCCCCCGACGTCAGCAGCACCGCCATGGTGGCCCGTCCGGCCACGTCGCTCGCCTGCAACATTCCGGCGTCCTCCAGGGCATTGAGGACGGTGGTGGGGTCCGGGGCTGGAGCCGTGCCGGGCCCGCGGACGCCGGTACTGCCCGACACGAGAACCGAAGCCATCACGCGGGCGGCCTCCAGGCTGGGGTCAGCCAAACCTGCCGCCGGCGTGCCGATCTCCTTCAGCGCCTCGCCGAGCCTGCCCTCGCCGTCCGCCGTCAGGTAGTCGTCGTCGAGCGACACCCGGCTCGTCACGGTGGCCCCGGCGGAGCGCAGCACAGCCGTCACCTGCTCCACCGTGTCGCCGGGCACGTCACCGGCCTCGATCAGCGTGACCTGCTGCCCGGCCAGCTGACCCGCGACCAGGGCGGGGGTGACTCCGGAGATCAGCTGCGCATCGGCGACCAGCTCGCGGCGCAACCGCTCCTGCCCGGCCCGCAGCTCGCGCTTGTCCCCGCTGAGGCCCTCCACCTGGCCGCGCAACGCGTCCACCACCGGACCGTTGAGCGCCGTGGTTCCGAGGACCAGCCCGACCGCCAGGGACAGGAAGACCGCGATGATCGACACCAAGTGGTACCGGAAGTCGATCAAGACAGAAGCCCGCCCAGCCAGAAGTAGATGTCTCGCAGCTGATCGGCCAGCACCGTCATGTAAGCCTGGCCGACCGAGGACAGGGCGATCGCAACGGCGAGCGTCACCATCGTCGCCAGCACCAGCGTCAGCAGCGACCAGGAGCTGATCCTGCTCCGGTACAACCGGCTCACGCCCTTGGCGTCCACCAGCTTGCTGCCGACCCGCAGTCGGGTGAGGAACGTGCTGGCCATGCCAGCCCGGCCCTTGTCGAGGAACTCCACCAGGGTGGCGTGGGTACCGACCGCCACGATCAGGCTGGCCCCCTTGTCATCGGCGAGCAGCATCGCCACGTCCTCGCTGGTGCCCGCCGCCGGAAAGACGGTGGCCTCCACCCCCAGTTGCCGTACCCGCTCCATCCCCGGCGCCCGGCCGTCGCGGTACGCGTGGACGATGATCTCCGCTCCGCACCTGAGCACCTCGTCGGAGACCGAATCCATGTCGCCGATGATGATGTCCGGGAGGTACCCCGCCTCCCGGAGCGCATCAGCCCCACCGTCCACCCCGATCAGCACCGGCCGGTACTCCCGGATGTATGGGCGCAGGGTCTGCAGGTCCTCGCGGTAGTGGTAGCCCCGCACGACGATGAGCGCCTGACGGCCGTCGAGATCGGTGCGGATGTCGGGCACGCCCACGCCGTCGAGCAGCAGGTCCCGCTCCCGCTTCAGGTACTCCATGGTGTTGTCGGCGAAAGCCTCGATCTGCTCCGCCAGGCCGGCCCGGGCCTCGACCATGGCGGCCTCGACCGTCTCGGCCGTCTGCAGAGCTCCGGTTGCAGCGACCCGGTCGCCCACCAGGATCTCGGTTCCGGCGAGGCAGACGAAATCGCCTTCCCGGACCTGGTCGAAGACGCCCGGCCCCACCCGGTCCAGCAGCGGGATGCCGGCGGTGACGATGATCTCCGGCCCGAGATTGGGGTAGCGCCCACTGGTGCTGGGGGCGGCGTTGACGACCGCGGCGACTCCGCAGCCAACCAGGGCCTCGGCGCTCACCCGGTCCAGGTCGACGTGGTCAATGATCGCGATGTCGCCGGGCTGCAGCCGCTTGGTCAAATTCTTGGTGCGCGTGTCCAGGCGCGCGACGCCCGCGATGCCGTCGGCTGTGACGACGCGCTCGGAGCGACGTGGCGCGCCGATCCTCATGGGCTCGCCCCCTACCGCTCGTTCGCGTGGCTCCGCTCACCGCGGCTGACGGCCCGATGCCGGGCCCGCGCCGTGGACTCCACCGGCCCGCTGCTCGCCGGCCGGTGGTTACGGTCAGTTTGCCAGACCGTCACTGCGCGAACGGCTGCCGCGCCGCCGGGGTTCCGGCGATCGGCGGCGGTCGGCTCGCGCCGCGACGAGCAGCTCGCGCGCGTGCCGGCGGGCGTGGGCGGACTCCTCGACGCCGGCCAGCATCCGCGACAACTCGGTCAACCGGCCCGCCTCGTCCAGCGTGCTGACACCGGAGCTGGTGATGCTGCCGTCGTCGGACTTCTCCACCAGCAGGTGCTGGTCGGCGAAGGCAGCGACCTGCGGCAGGTGGGTGACCACGACGACCTGCGCCTGCTCGGCGAGGCGCGCCAGCCGGCGACCGACCTCCACGGCGGCGCGCCCGCCGATGCCGGCGTCCACCTCGTCGAAGACGAATGTGGGAACCGGTGCCTGACCGGCGAGCGCCACCTCGAGGGCGAGCATGATGCGGCTCAGCTCACCTCCGGAGGCACCGCGGTCCAGCGGCCGTAGCGGGGCGCCGGGATGGGGAGCCAGCGTGAACTCGACCTCGTCCGCACCGTGCGCGGCGAAGGCGGGGTGCGTTGCACCGGCCGGTATCGGCAGCGGCCGCACCTCCACCACCACGCAGGCGGACGGCATGGCGAGCTCCGTCAGCTCGGCGGTCACCGCGGCGGCCAGCCGCCTGCTGCTCTCCCGGCGCAGCCCGCTGAGCGCGCCGGCGGCCTCGCCCAGCACCCGCCGGAGCACGTGCTGCTCCTCGGAGAGCGAGTCGATGCGCACCTCGTCGCCGTCCAGCGAGTGCAGGCGCTCGGCCGCGGCCCCGGCGTGGGCGAGCACCTGGTCGACGTCCTCGCCGTACTTGCGCAAGAGGGCGGTCAGCACGGCCCGTCGCTCATGCACCGCCGCGAGGCGCGCCGGGTCGATGTCGACGTCGGCGGCGTAGGACGCGATGTCGGCGGCCGCGTCCGACAGCAGGTAGCCCGCCTCGGCGACCCGGGCAGCCAGCTCGGCCAGCCGCGGGTCGTGGGCGGCCTCGGACTCGAGGGCCTGGCGTGCCCGGGCCACCAGCCCGACCGCATCCGACGAGCCGGCACCGGCGGTGTCCGCTGCGTCGGCAGGGCCGCCCAGCAGCAGCTCCCGGGCCCGGTCGGCGGCCTCGCGGAGCGTCTCGGCGTGCTGCAGCCGGGAGGCCTCGGCGGCGAGCTGCCCGTCCTCCCCGGGCTGCGGGTCGGCGGCCTCGATCTCGGCCAGTTGCAGGCGCAGCAGATCGGCTTCCTGTCGCCGCCGGCGCGCCTGCGCCGTCAGCTCGTCGATCTCGGCAGTCACCGCACGCCACCGCGCATAGGTCTCCCGGTAGCGCGCGGCCGCGGCCGCCAGCTCGGGGCCGCCGTAGCGGTCGAGCAGCTCCCGTTGCTGCTCCGGCCGCAGCAGCCGATGCTGATCGCTCTGCCCATGGACGGCGACCAGCGCGCCGGTCAGCTCGGCCAGCAGCGCCGCCGGAGCACCGGCTCCCCCGGCCGCGGCCCGCGACCGTCCGTCAGCGGTGACGCTGCGGCTGACCAGCAGCTCACCGTCCTCGAGCTGGGCGCCCGCCTCCCGCGCCCGCTCCGCCACCGGGCCCGCTGCGTCGAGGGAGATCCGGCCCTCCACGAACGCGCGCTGCGCGCCGGGCCGGACCCGGCCCGCGTCTGCCCGCCGACCCAGCAGCAGGCCCAGGCCCTGCAGCACCATGGTTTTGCCGGCGCCCGTCTCGCCGGTCAGCACGGTGAAGCCGGGTGAGAACTCCAGGACGGCGTCGTCGATGACGCCGAGACCGCGGATGCGCATGGACTCCAGCACGTGTCGCACGATAACGCCGGGCCCCGACGGAAACGGGCCGACGCGGCGGGTGTGGACCGCGACGGAGCAGCGCGGTGTGGGCGGGCGGGTGTGGCGGCGGCCCGAGACAGCGGCGGGCCCGCGGCGGCTACTTGGTGCGGCCGCGCCAGCCCTGCACCGGGAGTCCGAACTTGGCCACCAGCCGGTCGGTGAAGGGCCGGTGCCGCAGGCGAGCCAGACGCACCGGCGAGGTGCCGCGGCGTACCTCCACCCGCGAGCCGCTCGGCAGCGCGATGCGCCGGCGGCCGTCGCACCACAGCACCGCGCCGGGCGACGCGGTGAGGATCTCGATGCCGACGACCGACGACGGGGATATCACCAACGGCCGGCTGAACAGCGCGTGGGCGCTGATCGGCACCAGCAGCAGCGCCTGCACCTCGGGCCAGACCACGGGCCCGCCCCCGGAGAATGCGTACGCCGTGGAGCCGGTAGGCGTGGCGCAGACGACGCCGTCGCACCCGTACCGCGACAGCGGCCGCCCGTCCACATCGACGATGACCTCCAGCAGCCGGACAGGGTGCGGCTTTTCCACCGAGGCTTCGTTGAGCGCCCACTCGGCGGCGACCGGATCACCGTTGACGAGCACAGAGACGTCCAGCGTCATGCGTTCCTCGACGTCGTAGTCGCGGGCCACGACGCGTTCCACCGTCTCGGTGAGGTCCTCGCGCTCCGCCTCGGCCAGGAACCCGACCTGGCCCAGGTTCACGCCCAGCACCGGAACGCGGGTCGGCCGCGCGAGCTCGGCCGCACGCAGCAGCGTTCCGTCGCCGCCGAGGACCATGACCAGCTCGACATTTTCCGTCGCCTCGGCGCCGGACGGGACCACCGTGGCGTCGGTGTACACCAGTTCGGCCGCCTCGCCCTCCAGCACCCGCACCCCGATGCCCTCGGACGCGAGCTGCGCGATCACCAGCCGCGCGCTGCGCAGGGCGGCGGCGCGCCCCGTGTGCGCGACGAGCAACACCTCACGATCCGGAGTCACTGCGGCCCCTCCTCCACGGCTCGTTGCACAGCCTGCACCTCCAGTGGCGGTGCGGAGCGCGCCAGCCACAGGAAGTACTCGACATTTCCCGCCGGCCCGGGCAACGGACTGGCGATCACTCCGGCCGTTCCGTACCCGAGTGCGGCCCCGGCAGTCCCCACCGAGACCACCGCGGATGCCCGCAGCGCCGGATCGCGGACCACGCCGCCGCGACCAAGTCGCTCGCGGCCCACCTCGAACTGCGGTTTGACCATGACCAGCAGGTCGGCAGACGGCCGGGTGCACCCCGACAGCGCCGGCAGCACCAACGACAGGGAGATGAAGGACAGGTCCGCCACGACGAGGTCGACGGCGCCATCCACCAGCTCGGGCGTGAGATCGCGGACGTTGGTCCGGTCCAGCACCCGTACCCGCTCGTCGGTGCGCAGCGACCAGGCCAGCTGGCCGTATCCGACGTCGACGGCCAGCACCGACGCCGCGCCCCGTCGGAGCAGAACCTCCGTGAACCCTCCCGTGGACGCCCCGGCGTCCAGGCAGGCCTGGCCGCGGACCCGCAGTCCGGCCGGCTCGAAAGCATCGAGCGCGCCGAGCAGCTTGTGCGCCCCCCGGCTGACGTACGACGCAGCCGCTGAGGCCTCGAGCACCCGGACGGGGTCTGACGGTTGCACCGCGGTGGCGGGCTTGGTGGCGACCTGCCCACCGACGAGCACCGCGCCCGCCTGTACCAGCTCGGCGGCCTGCTCCCGGGAGCGCGCCAGGCCGCGTCGCACCAGCTCCGCGTCGAGCCGGGCCCGCCGGCCCGCCATCAGGGGCCGTCTCGGTCGCTCAGCATGTGCTGGAGGCGCCGGTGCAGCTCGTCGTAGGCGGCAGGATGGTCCGGCAGGGGCCGGCGATCGATGCCCTCGATCGGCGCGAGCAGCTCTGCCAGCGGCGGATCGCCCTCCCCTGGCGGGCTGCTGCCGGCGGGTGAAGCGGTCGGGTCGTTGCCGGCGCCGTGGTCCCCGAGCGTCGCCGGCTCCGGCGCCCCACGCTGATCGGACTCCTGCACGCCCCGCTCCGTTCTGTGACGTTGCGCCGCCCGCCACCTCGAGCCAGCCGACCAATCGTTGCGCCGCCGACACATGAGCGCACGACACATCCGGACGTTACCGGCGTGCGAACAACGTGGTGCGCCCGGCGGCCTCCGTCTGGAGACAAGTTTTCACCCATTTGCTTCTCGGTTACCTGCAGAAACCGGTGGGCGGGGCGTCAAGCTGGAGGGGTACACCTCAGGAGCGGAACGCACCGCGAACCGCCGGGAAACGGGGGGTTGTTGTAGTGGCCACACGACAGCAGTGCGAGGCGGCGATCACGCGGCTGGCAGCAACACTGGCCCGCGGTACGGCGCCGTCCTCGGGCACGGCGCACGTCAAGACCGTCAGCTGCACCCTGACGGACCTGAACTGCGTGATGACGGTGGACGCCTCGGGTGGTCAGACCTCCGAGGTGCAGGTGACGAGTTCCCACGATCTCGCGCCCAAGGCGAGCATCCGGCTCAGCATGACCTCGGACGACCTCATTGCGCTGACCGACGGACGGCTCCATCTGGCGTCGGCCTGGATACACGGACGGGTGCGCGTCGCCAGCGGATTCCGCGAGATGCTGCGGCTGCGGCCGCTGTTCTGACAGATCTCGAACGGGCCAGACGGGGCGCTGCTGTTCCGCAGCTGCCGTGCCGACGCTGTAGCTTCCTTCGCCTGCCCGAGGTAGAACTCGCCCGGCAGGGTGAGAGGCCGCCGGGCGCTGGAGCAAAGGTGGTTCTCAGAGCTCCGGCAGGCCGCGGATCCGCGGGTTCGCGTGGCCTTGCGGCCAGCGCGCCCAGCCGACGCCGCAGGCTGCACGCAGCCCGTTCAGCGGATCGCCGGTGCCGCGCACGGTGATGTCGTCACCGTCCACGCGAGCCGTCCAGTCCCCGGCGAACGCTTCCCCGTCCGCGACCCGGACCGGTGGGTGCGGCTCGAGCAGCCCTCGGAGGTCCCGGGCCAGATATGTCGGACGCTGCGCCGGCGGCGCCCCCGGCAGATCATCCGGTCCGGCCACCCCCGTGAGCACGAGCAGGCTGGGCGATCCCGCCCGTACCGCCCCTTCGATGTCGGTGTCGAGGCGGTCACCGACGACCAGCGGGCGGCGCGCTGCCGTGCGGCGGACGGCCTCCTCGTGCAACGCCGGCTCCGGCTTACCCGCCACGACCGGCGCGCATCCGGTGGCGGTGCTCAGCACGGCCACCAGCGAGCCGTTCCCCGGCAGCAGCCCGCGCGGCGTCGGGATGGTCGCGTCCAGGTTGCACGCGACCCATAGCGCCCCCTCCCGGACCGCGAGCGCGCCCTCGGCCAGCCGGGCGTAGGTCATCTCAGCGTCGTAACCCTGCAGTACGGCGGCCGGCCCATCCGCCGCCCCGTCGACCTGTCGAAGTCCCGCCTCGGCGACCTGCTCGCGCAGGCCCTCGGCACCCAGAACCAGCACCGGACCGCCGGCGCCGACGGCGTCGGTCACCAGTCGTGCCGCCGCCTGCCCGGACGTGACGACATCCGCCGTCGTAGCCGGCAGGCCGAAACCGCGCAGTTGCCCGGCGATCTCCGCCACCGGCCGCGAGGCGTTGTTGGTGACGTACGCGACCCGCATTCCGCCGTCGAGCACCGCGCGCACCGCCTGGGCACTGTGCTCGACCGGCTCATGCTGTAGATACAGGACGCCGTCGCAGTCCAGCAGCGCGACGTCGTACACCTCACTCAGCGGCCCCGAGCAGCCCCCGGTCAGCGAGCCCCGGGGATCGTGCGACGCATCGGTGGGAACCGGGTCGAGCGAGCCGCCGGTCACCTGCGCGTGATGGCGGCCCGGGCGCCGCGCAGCGCCACGCCGTAGTGCGAGATGTCGGGACGCATGGCGGCAGCGAGCGCCAGGTGCTCCACGGCCCCGTTCAGGTCGCCGATCTTGGCCGCCGACAGCCCCATGCCGAACTGGGCGTAGTCGTCCGCCGGGTTGGCCTCGATGATCACGGCAAAGCTCGCGTGCGCCTCGGTGTACATGCCGGCGTCGAACTGCGCCCGTGCCAGCGCCTCCCGCACGCTGCGCGACTCCGGCTCGGCCCTGGAAGCGTGACTGAGCAACTGGACCGCCGCCGCCGGGTTACCGCCTTCGAGGAGCTCCACGCCGCGGACGTACCAGTCGTACACCTCACCACCGGGCAGGACGTCCGCAGGCGGCTCCGCGTACTCGTCCGTCCGTCCTGCTGGGTCCGGCTCGGACGGTTCCGCCGTCTCCCAGCTACCGTTCGCCACGGACGCTCCTTCCTTGCTCATGGGGGTGAGTGGACGACCTGCTACTGATGGCCTCCCCTTCCGTGGCGGACTCTCCGGGCGTGCAACTGTCGTCACCTAGCATGCCCATATGACTGCAGCGGCCGCCACATCCGGGACGTCGACACTGCCCGTGCCGCCGGGTCTGATCCTGCGGCCCTTCCGGGCGCTGCGCTATCGAGAGGCCTCGCAGGAGCGGATGGCGGCCCGCACCTCACCCCCGTACGACGTGGTCGACGAGTCGGGACGCTGCGCGCTGGAGGCGGCCGACCCGCACAACGTCGTGCAGCTGATCCTCCCCCGGGACGCCGAGAACGGCGGCAGCTGCTACCGGCACGCCGCCGAGCTGCTGGAGGCCTGGCAGCAGGACGGCGTATTGGCCGCCGATGCCGAGCCGGCCCTGTACGTGTACGAGATTGAGCTCGGCGGCCACGTGCAGCGGGGGCTGCTCGGCGCGGTGGGCCTCGCCCAGCCTGAAGACGAGATCATCCTGCCCCACGAGAACACCATGGCCGGACCGGTCGCCGATCGACTCGCGCTGATCGAGGCAACCGGCGCGAACCTCGAGCCGATCTTCTTGGTCTACGACGGCGGCGGCGCGGCCAGCGCCGCTGTCGCGCGCGCGGACGCCGTCGAGCCCCTGCTCAACTTCGCGACGCCGGACGGCGCCCACCACCGCCTGTGGGCGTTGACCGATTCGGCGACCCTCGAGCAGATCGCCGCGGATTTGCAGCCGCGGCGGGCCGTCATCGCGGACGGCCACCACCGGTACGCCACCTACCTGCAGTACCAGCGGCGGCGCCATGAGGCGGGCGATGGCCCGGGTCCGTGGGACTTCGGGCTGTCCTTCCTGGTGGACGCGCAGGCTTTCGGCCCGCAGGTGCATGCCATTCACCGGGCGGTGCCGTCGTTGCCGGTGGCCGAGGCGGCCAGTCGGGCGGCGCAAGGGTTCGCGGTGCGAGAGATTCCAGGCGGCGTCGACGCGGCCGTGGGCGAGCTGGCGGCCGCCCGCGAGAAGGGGACGGCGTTCGCACTGACAGCCGCCGGACCCCAGGCGCCGGCCTACCTGCTCACCGATCCGGATGGCGCGGCGCTGAACGAGGCGCTGCCGGCCGGGCACTCAGCGGCATGGAACGGGCTGGACGTCTCGATCGCGCACGCATTCCTGATCCGGGCGCTGTGGGACGTCGCCGACAACGAGCAGACGGTCCTGTACCAGCACGATGTCGAGGCTGCCGTGCGGGCCGCTGGCAGCGACGGCACGGCCCTGCTACTCAACCCCACTCCGGTGGAGGCCGTGGCGGCGGTCGCGGCCGCCGGAGACCGGATGCCCCGCAAGTCGACGCTGTTCACCCCCAAGCCGCGCACCGGCATCGCGCTGCGGCTACTCAGTCACGGCTGAAACCGTCGGGGGCCCTCGATGGGCGCCCTCCGCCGGCCACTGGGGCGCGCCCCCGTGCCCACAAGCCCGGCGCCGGCGCGGAATGCCCTGTCAGCTGCCGTCGTCGTCCAGCTCGGCCAGCCGCTCCTCGGCATCGGTCTCTCCGTCGTCGATCCCAGCCACCGCAGTGAACCACTGCACGGCCTCGGCCGTCCGGCCCGCCGCCAGCAGTGCATCGGCGTACGCGTAGTACAACCGCGGGGTCCAGGGCTGGACGTCGCCGGAATCCAGATCGGGCCCCTCCAGCGCTGCGACTGCCGCTTCGGCCTGGCCGAGATCCCGGCGGGCGCCCGAAACGATGATCCGGAGCTCGGCCGCACTCTCGGGGTCCAGCCGCCGTGCGTCGGGGTCGGCGGCCAAGGCGATGGCTCGTTCCGGCCGGCCCAGGCCACGCTCGCAGTCCGCCATCAGCGGCAGATGGTCGGGATAACCGGTCATGCGGCGGACCGCGCGTAGCTCGCTGAGCGCATCCGCGTAGTCGCCATTGATGTAGGCCGCAACGCCGGCGGCCTCCCGGACGGCGGCGACGCGTCCGGCGAGCCGTCGAGCTTCCCGAGCATGCGCCAGCGCCTCGGCCGGCCGCTCGTCGATCAGCCGGCCAGTCATGACCAGGTGCCCGGCCACCGTGTCGGCGAGGTCCTTTGGCAGCGAGCGCAGCTCCTGCCGCGCCTCCCGGTCGAGCTCGGACGGCTGAACGTCCTCCGGGACCAGCGGCCGCTGCACCCGAGCGCCCTCCCGGTCAGCAGATCGTGGCGCCCGGCCACCGTCACTGCCGCTGGGCCGATTCCCGGCCCCAGCTCCCCGGCCGCCGCCCCCGGCGGCGGACCGGCCGGCGGCGCCGCCAGGACGGGACGTCTGCGGGCGAGCGCCCCGATCGCCAGGCGACCCGGCGGATCCCCGGCTGCCACCGCTCGAACCGCGAGGGCCTGAGTCGGACCTGCCGGATCTCGTGCTCGACGCCGGACGCGGGCGACCGCCCTCGGACGGTCCGGAGGACGCCTGGTCACGACCGAAGCGGCCGGAATCAGGCCGGTCCGCTCTGGCATCCGACGGTGGACGTGGGCGACCGCCGGACCCCGACGACCTTTGACCACCAGCACTGGGGCCCCTGCGGTCCCGGTCGGCGCCGGTAGACCGTGAGCTGGACGCGCCCCGCGGGTCCGACGCGCGAGGAGAACCGGTCGACCGGCTGCGACCGCCGGCGGCTCCGCCACCTGCATCGCCTGCCACGGCCGGGCCACCTGCAGCGGCCGCATCTCCAGCACCGCCCTGCCCGGGACCGTCCAGCCTCGAGGCGTCTGGGCGGGCGTCGTCCCGACCTGCGTCGTCACGACCTGCGTCGTCCCGTCCACCAGGGCGACTGGACCCAGCCGGCTCGTCACTTCCCGGGCGCATGATGTCCGATCCCCTGTCGCGTTGTCGTGGAATGACGAAAGGCCGCCCTAAGGCGGCCTTTCGTGAAGATGTCCGGCGGCGTCCTACTCTCCCACGCAGTCTCCCGCGCAGTACCATCGGCGCTGAGGGGCTTAGCTTCCGGGTTCGGAATGGGACCGGG